>JBBSUB010000117.1:0-12898 GCA_038235345.1 Chitinophagales bacterium | reverse complement strand
TGCATCGTTTGAATCAGAGATCAACACTCAAAAAGGAGCTGCAAAAGCCATTTTACAAAGCATTACAGCCCAGATGTACTGGAATTATTTTCAGCAAAACAGATATAAATTTTATTCCCGCACAAATACAGAGAATTTTGATAAAAAGGATATTGCTACCTGGACTACCGATGACTTACATAAAAAAATAAGTGAGCTATACCTGGCTTCCCTAATCGAAGAAGCACTCCTAAAAGATATCTCTTTAAATACATATGATCAAATTATTCTAAAGGGAAATGTACGTAATCTCCGTCCTACCCTATTCGACCTGCTTGCTCACCGTTCTTTGGATTATTTTAAAAATGATGAGCGTGATATTACACGTCCTGCCTATGCCTTTGAAATTGATGATCCGAAAACGTTTGCCCCTTTAACTACATTTATTCATCAATCTTTTGAAACAAATGACAGTTCCTCCATTCATCACAAAGCCTTGGTGATCTTCCAAAAATTATTGGCCTTTCACGAAAAAGATAAAGAAGTGGATGCGCTAATAGATGCAGATATTGAACGGATAGAATTTGTGCATCAATATGGAGTAATGACTGACAAGGATTCTCTTTACATGGATGCCTTAAAAAATATCGGAACGAAATATGACAAGAATCCACTTACGGCTCAGGCAAATTTTTTATTAGCAAAAGCTATTTTTAACAAGGCACTGGAAATTCATAATAATAATCTTTCATCCTCTATTTACACGGTAAAGAAAGCGAAAGAAATCTTAGATGCTCTTGTAAAAAAATATCCAAAAAGCGAAGGTGGCATCAATGCACAGAATTTGATTTATCAGATCATTCATCCCGAATTAAGTCTGACCACAGAAAAAGTAAATGTTCCCGGAATCCCATTCCGGACACTTGTAAATTTTAAAAATACAAAGCAAATTTATGTAAGGCTTCTCCAATTAACTTCTGAATTAAAAGGTTACTTGAGAAAAAACGGTGAAAATCAAAGTATTTTCTCAAGATTAGTTTCAGAAAAAAACATTCGCAATTGGGAACAGGATCTTCCGGTTACTGAAGATTATTTATCGCATTCAACTGAAATAAAAATAGACGCATTACCTGTTGGAGAATATGTATTGCTTGCCAGTGCTGACGTAGGTTTCAGCCTGGATAAAAATCCAATGGCCGCTCAATATTTCCATGTTTCAAATATCAGTTTCATCAATAGCAACAACAGTTACTTCGTCCTTGACCGCACGACAGGCCAGCCTCTTGCAGGCTCAAAAATCCAGGTATGGAATCTCAACTATGATTATAAGATCAGGGATTACAAAATGGCCAAAGACCAAAATCTTACAGCAGATAAAAATGGATTTTTCAAGCTGACAGAAGATAAAAAACCCGGTGAACGAAAAGCAACCGTGCTCGAGATCAATTACCAAAAGGATCATTTGTTTTTGGATGACCAACAGGACAGTTATTACTATACCTGGTATCAGCAAAACAAAGAATCAGCAGACTATAAAAACCAGGCGGAATTTGATAAAACAAACGGCAAAGTATTCTTATTTAACGATCGGAGTATTTATCGCCCTGGCCAAATAGTCTATTTTAAAGGGATTGGCATAACAAAACAGTGGCAAACAAAAAAGACAATGTTATTGCAATCGAAAGATTCTGTCACGGTCATTTTAAAAGATGCCAATGGACAGGATGCAGATTCCGTAAAGGTAATGTTCAATGAATTTGGTTCTTTTAATGGCAAGTTCAAATTACCGGAAGGTAAAATGAATGGTAGTTTTAGCATTGTTATAAAAAACTATCCCAATTCATCTGTTTCATTTTCTGTGGAAGAATACAAACGTCCAAAATTCTACACTGAATTTGAGAGAGTAAAAGGCAGTTTTCGTGTAAATGATTCAATCAGTATTATCGGATTTGCAAAAGCCTACGCAGGTAATAATATTGATGGCGCTAAAGTCACTTATCGTGTTACAAGGATAGCCAGGTTTATTTATCCCTGGATATTCCGGGGCAAAGGATTTCCACGTGTACAACCAATGGAGATAGCACACGGAGAAGCTATAACAAATGCAGAAGGCAGATTTACGATGCAATTTAAAGCAATTCCCGACCGTACTTTAGATGAAAAAACAGATCCTGTATTTGATTATAGAATAGAAGCGGATGTAACGGATATTAATGGAGAAACCAGAAGCGGTGAGATCGTTGTTCCGGTAGGATACAAGGCATTAAATCTGCAAATCAATTTCCCCAAAGGCGATATCATCAATGCGGATAGCCTGAAAACCGTTTCTATCAGCAGTAAAAAACTAAGTGGTGAATTTGAATCCGTAAAGGCAGGAATAAAAATCTATGCATTACAAGCACCGGAGAGGTTGATCCGTGCAAGATTATGGACAGAACCGGATCAATTCATAATGGATAAAAAGGATTACATCCAATACTTTCCTCACGATGAATATAAGGATGAAACCAAAAAAGAAACCTGGGAAAAAGGCGCATTGGTTTTGGATAAAACCGATAGCATTGCTGCTAATTATCAATTAACCTTCGACTCCTTGAAATCTTTAAAGCAAGGCTGGTATGTAGTAGAAGTGAGCGCCAAAGATAAATATGGTCAGGAAGTAAAAGATGTGAAATATTTCCAGGTATTTGATACGAAATCAAATTCCCTTCCTGCTCCTGCATATATCTGGAATTACATAGGAAAAAATAATGTAACACCCGGCGAAACAGCGAAGATTCTAACCGGGAGTAGTGCAAATGATGTCTTTTTGATCCAGGAAATAAACAAGGCAAAAACCAATATTGAAGAGGATTATGAAGAAGATAAAACGCCTTCTGAAATCAAATTCATTTCACTAAACAATGATAAGAAAGCATCTGAATTTAAAACGAATGAAAATGATCGTGGTGGTTTTGGAGTCAATGAATTCTTTGTAAAAGACAACCGGTTTTATGCGATCAACAATACAATCAATGTGCCGTGGAGCAATAAAGAATTGACCATTTCTTTTGATACCTGGCGGGATAAAACCCTTCCCGGAAGTGTCGAAAAGTGGACAGTAAAGATTACGGGAAACAAAGGTGAAAAAGTAGGAGCAGAAATGCTGGCTTCCATGTATGACGCGTCCCTGGATCAATTCAAGCCTCATTCCTGGAACGACTTAAGTAATATCTGGCCTACCTATAATGGCTATAATACCTGGAAGGCAAACCAGAATTTCACCACCGTTAATTCCATAGAAAAATATTGGAATGAGCCATATTTACAGGGACCAGAGAAAAGATATGATGCGCTGAATTATGTTCCGGAATTTAATAATAGAATTATGATAAGAGGCGCTATTTCAAATAGAGCTGATGTTCAGTTTTCAGCTCCAATGGTGCAAAAGGATGCAATGGTATCTGAAAAACTTATGAAAAGTGCAGGAGGGTTGAATGAATTGGTGGCGGATAGTGCACAAGGTTCAACTTCTGATAAGGAAAAGAACAAAATAAACCTTCCACCAATTGATCAATCTCAAATTCAGATCCGCAAAAATTTCAACGAAACCGCCTTCTTTTTCCCTGAATTACGGACAGATAAAGAGGGCAATATCCAATTCAGTTTCACCATGCCGGAAGCGCTCACCAAATGGAAATTAATGACGCTTGCTCACACAAAAGAACTGGCAAGCGGATATGCTGAAAAAACAGTGATCACGCAAAAGGAATTAATGGTTCAACCGAATGCTCCCCGTTTTTTAAGGGAAGGAGATAAAATGGTCTTCAGTGCCAAAATAGTGAATCTTGGAGAGAAAGAAGTCAGCGGACAAGCAGAATTGCATTTACTCAATGCGACTACCATGAACCCTGTGGATAGCTGGTTTAAAAACACAAACGGCACAAAATCATTTACTGCCGGAGCAGGACAAAGCACGGAAGTCAGTTTCCAGATTGATATTCCAAACAATTTCAATGATGCAGTTGTGTACCGGATTGTTGCCAAAGCAGGTAATGTCTCCGATGGAGAAGAAGCTGCTATTCCGGTTGTAACCAATCGAATGCTGGTGACAGAAAGTTTGCCATTAAACATGCGTGGCGATGGAACGAAGGAATTCAGGTTTGATAAATTACTAAACTCCGGAAAAAGTTCTTCATTGACTAATTATGGTGTAACGGTAGAATATACCACCAATCCCGCCTGGTGCGCCGTACAGGCAATTCCCTACCTGATGGAATATCCGTATGAATGTTCAGAACAGAATTTCAACCGCTTTTATGCAAATGCGCTGGCCATGAAAATTGCAAATTCATCTCCCAAAATCAAAGCTATTTTTGAAAGATGGAGAACATCTGACACATCAGCTCTAATGAGTAACCTGCAGAAAAATGAAGAATTAAAATCAGTTCTTTTAGAGGAAACTCCCTGGGTTATGCAGGCTAAAAGTGAAGCAGATCAAAAGAAAAACATAGCCCTGCTTTTTGACATGGTAAAAATGAGTCAACAATTAGATGCGTCTTTAGACAAACTCATTAATATGCAATCTCCAAACGGTGGCTTTGTTTGGTTTAAAGGCGGCCCGGATGATCGCTACGTCACTCAATACATCGTAACAGGTATCGGGCACCTAAAGCAATTGAAAGCTTATCCTGCTGAGCAGGAAAGCAAATTAAAATCGATTTTGGATAAAGCAATTCCTTACCTGGATGCGCGGTTGAAAGACGATTATGATCAATTGATAAAACGCAAGGCAAATCTGAAAGAAAATCAATTGTCAACGATCGACATTCAGTACCTATACATGCGCAGTTTCTTCCCGGATTATAAAATACCGGCAGCTACCCAAAAAGCGTACACCTATTACCGTGATCAGGCTCAAAAATTCTGGTTGCCGCAAAGCAAATACATGCAGGGAATGATCGCGCTTGCACTTAACCGGACAGAGGATAACAAAAACGCTAAAGCTATTATACAATCCTTAAAAGAAAATTCGATCAACAACGAAGAGTTAGGAATGTACTGGAAGGAATGGGATCGTCCTGGCTATTGGTGGTACCAGGCTCCTATTGAATCACAGGCTTTAATGATTGAAGCATTTTCAGAAATAGATAAAGATCCTAAAACAATCGGCGATCTGAAAACGTGGTTATTAAAAAACAAACAAACCTCCAACTGGAAAACAACCAAAGCCACAGCAGAGGCTATTTACGCGCTTTTACTGCAGGGAACCGATTGGTTATCCGAAGAGAAAAATGTAGTTATTCAATTAGGCTCAACCACTTTCAATAGTAAAGATGAAAAACAGGATGCCGGCACAGGTTACTTTAAAAGAAGAATTGATGGAGATAAAGTAAAGCCGGAAATGGGCAATATCAAAGTGTCTTTAAATTCAGAAAAAACGAAGGCATCTACTTCTGGAAATAATAGCAAAATGCCAAGTTGGGGATCCGTTTACTGGCAATACTTTGAAGACCTGGATAAGATAACCTTTGCAGAAACTCCGTTGAAACTTTCGAAGAAATTATTTACGGAGAAAAATACGGATAAAGGCCCGGTTCTTACCCCGGTAAATGAGGGAGACAATTTGCACATTGGTGATAAAATAAAGGTCCGCATTGAATTACGTGTAGACCGTGATATGGAATACGTCCACATGAAGGACATGCGTGCTTCCGCCATGGAACCAACCAATGTTATCAGTCAGTACAAATGGCAGGGTGGTTTAGGGTATTACGAAACAACCAAAGATGTCAGTACAAACTTTTTCTTCAACTACTTACCGAAAGGCACATACGTATTTGAATACCCGATGTTCGTCACGCATGCAGGAAATTTCAGCAATGGCATTACAACCATTCAATCAATGTATGCACCGGAATTTACAGCGCATAGTGAGGGGGTGCGGGTGAAGGTGGTGAGGTAGGGATTGGGTGTCAGGTGTCAGGTGTCAGGTGTCAGGTATTAGGTAGTAGGTATTAGGTAGTAGGTAGTAGGTAGTAGGTATTAGGTATAGAGAACAAGTAGAGTAAATAATTCTTGGATAAGGCTGACATATTATAAAACCACAATTTGATTATATGCAGGCGACGTGGCAGAAATCAACGGTTCGGTATTTTATCATCTTTAAATGACTTTGGTCAAAGAGGTTTAATTTCCATCTGCGGCGTCAAATATCAATTTCCATTTGAAATATCTCAGCATCCGGGAATGTTGGAATATTTCAAATGGAAATTGAAAAGCAATAAGCCCGCTATTATTTTAAAATGGTAGACCCTACTTTTTATGTCTCTTTTGTAATTTTTGAATCATCGCTGAAAGCTTAGCCTGATCGTGCATATACGGTTCCAGATCAATTATTTCTACCTTTCTGAATTCAGTTGGCATGCTTTCACTTTGTAAAGCGATATATCCATCCTTCAATGGCTGTCCGTCTTTTTTTACAAGGGGATCATAATTACTTACATTCCCTCCGCCTATGGTCGGTTTTTCATAAACCAATACTGTATCTCTTCCTACAATTTGTTTTATAATGGAATCTCCCAACACCAGCGCTTCCACCCGTGTCCATTCATAAGCCGGGCTGGGGGCTGAATTGGAATTAACACAATGCTGTGTAATCAACTTGCCATCCATGACAATATTCGTTCCCGGCGTACATACATTTCCATTATTACGTGTTGATGATTTATCGCTACCTAATAACTGACATTCAATGGAAATCGGGTAATCCTGCTTCAGCCCCATACTTTCAGGGGATTGACAGGCTAACATAATTCCATTATTAAGGTAGGCCCAACCCGGACCATCTGCCACCTGCTTACCATAAAAACGGTATTCCACTGCAACTAAATAGGCAGAAAACTTCTTTTTAAAAAAGATATGTCCATACCTGTCATTCAATGAATCCTTGTAAGCATCGTATGAAACCTTTAATAATCCATCTTCTACCCGGAAAGTATTTCCAAAATTATCGTTCAGTGGATAACCAGCGATTTTCACATCCCAATCTTTCAAATCCTTTCCATTAAATAATTGCGTCCAAACTATTTCGTCTTTTTTATCGGTGCAAAAAGCAAAAACTGACGCGACGCATATAAATAGCAATAACTTTTTCATCATTTGATTTTTTAATTTTAAAAGGATCCGTTAATAGCCGGGTTGTTATTAAAACATTAATGCATAGCCTTAACCGTAGGGCCCTATATGCATCCCTGTTCTACTTTTGTCATTGGGAACAAAACACAATTTGACTTAAAAAGTCAATTAAACCAAATATGGTTTATTAAAAACAGTACCCTGACTTTTTATTAAAAAATCTTTTCCCTCGTTCCTAAAAATATTCCCATCTGAAATACATATGATACAAGCTATGGTTGAACCACTCTTTTAAATAAAGAGTTCCTCCATTCATTTTGTTCTTAATCATTATCTTGCGACCTACCCTTCTAACTATTCACTTCTATGAAAATGAGAAAACTAACCATCCTCCTAGTTATAATTACAGCTACGCCTTACCAATTATTCGCTCAATCTATTTCAGAAAGATGTTCATTATCCCTATCCATTGGAACCTCCATTCCTATTGGAGATTTTTCCAAAACAGATCCTAATAACACCCTTTCAGGTTATGCAAAAACAGGCGAAACGGTTAAGCTTTCATTTAATTATAAATTGACTAAAATCATCGGCCTTGAAGCAATGGTCTATGGTCAGAGAAATGCATTAAATACCGGTGAATTTGAAAAACAATTAGACGCAACATATTTTTTCCAGGATGAAAGAAATTATTCAAATTGGGAAGTAGAAAAGAAACCCTGGATGACAGGTTCTGTTCTTGCAGGGGTTACCGGTGAATATGCGTTAGATCATACAAACAAGATTTCCGTTAAAGCAAAAGCTTTGGGAGGTTTAGCCCTGGTAAAATCGCCGGATGTAAAGGCAGAAAGCAGATCAGAAAATGCATATGCAGCCTTTGAGGGTGCGTACGGATCGGCAAAAGGATTTTCGATTTTATTAGGTGCGGGATTAAATTACAAACTGAACAATCGTTTCAGACTCTTTCTAAATTCCGAATATTTTACAACCAGGAAATTATCCTTTAAAGAATCAACGGAAGCCATCATGGCTACAGATGGAGGTCTTATAGTGCCGGGTTTGTATAACTTCCAAAACTCAAGGAAAACTCCAATTAGTCATGGGCAAATAGGAACCAGAGAACAATTCATTAGCGCAATCAATCTAAATGCAGGTTTGTCTTTTTCCTGGTGATTTTAAACTTTTATATAACTTCTAATCTTAAACACGAATTTTAGGCTCTAATTTCACGAATTTTGTAAAACTCTAGAGTTATTTTAATAAAAACACAGGCAGAGGTTTGTTGGAGTACTTGAGAGAATAATAGCGAAAGGATCAATTTCTTATCACTCACCCATTTCCAGCCAGGTGACGATCTCTTCCAAAAACTGCTGATCAACCGCATCGAAAGTATTTAAATCTACATCATCCACATCCAGAACACCCAGAACTTTATGATCACGGATAATGGGTACTACGATCTCTGATGCAGAACCACTGTTACAAAAAATATGGCCCGGAAATTTGGTTACGTCCGGCACGACCAGTGTTTTTTCCTGCAACCAGCTTGCTCCGCAAACACCGCGTCCTTTTTGGATTCGAGTGCAGGCAATTGGTCCCTGGAAAGGCCCTAACACTAACTCATCCTTTTTGATAATATAGAAACCGACCCAAAGCCAGTTGAATTGCTCCTTCAATGCGGCAGCTATATTTCCCATATTGGCAATTATATCCGATTCGCCCGTTATCACTGCTTTTATTTGTGGCAATAACTCTTTGTATTGTTCTTCCTTTGTTCCTTTTGATATAAAGAGATCTTCAGACATTTATTTTCCTTTTTTAGAATACAAAGATAACCGGTGAATTTAAATCCTTTCCTTCCATCTTAATAAAAAAAACATCTATCGATTATTGAGTAAAATAATTTGGGTAATATTTATAAAGATCATAGCTGAGCACATTTCACCTAAAAAATTATTTATTTTTTGGTACGAAATTTTCTAAAGGATAATTATTATACAATCTTTTGCATAATTAGAAAATATTACCAAATCGAAAATATATTCAAAACAAAAAATATAAGAATCTGGAAGAAATTAAGGCACCTACTTCAAAATTCGTTAAAACAATAGCGAATCCTTTACTTTAAAAGGTTTGTTTTTTAATCAAATGCATTATCTTGACGATTCCATTTATTCATTCATTCAAAATCAATAAAATGAAAATAAACATCAATGCGCTTCTTGTGGTTACAGCTATGGTTGGTCTTACAAGTTGCGTAAGCACTAAAAAGTTTAACACCCTACAATCTGGTTATAATAGTTTAATGACCAGGAATAGTGAATTGACCCGCGAGGGAGAAGCCTGTAAAAGCAACCTGGACAAGGCTACAGTCACGATTTCTTCCCTTCAGGATCAAATCAATGCAGAACGCCAACATGTTAAATCGTTGCAATCAGCTCTGGACAAATGTCTTACTACTGCTGGTCAGGGAAATGTGAATGTTTCCAAGTTGGTAGATGAAATTAATATGTCTAATAAATATATCCAGGAATTAATCGCTTCCAAAAGTAAAAGTGATTCCTTGAATATGGTCCTGACAAATAACCTTACCCGCTCTCTAAGCAGGGAAGAAATGCAGGATGTGGATGTTAAAGTATTGAAAGGTGTAGTGTATATTTCACTTTCCGATAACATGCTTTACAAATCAGGTAGCTATGAAATTTCCGATAAGGCTGGAAGTACGTTAGCAAAAATCGCAAAAATCATTTCTGATTATAAAGATTACGATGTGCTGATTGAAGGAAATACGGACAATGATGCTATTTCAAGACCTAATATCCGAAACAATTGGGATTTAAGTGCATTAAGAGCTTCTTCCGTGGTTCAGGCATTGCAAACCAGTTATGGTACGGATCCAAAACGTCTGACCGCAGGTGGACGTGGAGAATACAATCCGGTTGCAAGTAATGCGACTCCCGGTGGAAAAGAAAGAAACAGGCGCACACAAATCATCATTACTCCTAAACTGGATCAGTTTATGGATTTGATTGAAAAAGCACCTGAGTCCAAAAACCCATAGCAGGTAATTCTAAAAAAACTTTCAGTACACTTGAAAGAAATAATATAATGGCGACCCGGTATTTACCAGGTCGCCATTTTTTTTCAATTTCGTTTTGTAATTTTCTATCTGATAAAATGTTGCATTATTTTGATAATGGATTTCACCTAAAAAAATCCCTCACTTTCCTTATATTACATTCTAATAATGGTCAACATCTCCTAAATATTTACCCAAACAATAAATTATAAACAAAATCATTCCCATGCGAACAAGTCTATTCCTTTTCCTTTTAGTTGCTTCTTTTTCGGCAAAAGCTCAAACTCATTCCCTGGTAAAGATCTGGGAAACAGATACCATCGTCGCTATACCGGAATCTGTATTACCGGATTTGAAAAATAATATTTTGTATGTATCCCTCATTAATGGCCCATCCTGGGAGAATGATGGAATTGGAGGAATTGGGAAACTCTCACCCGATGGGAAAAACTATGACTCCACATGGATCACTGGGTTGAATGCACCAAAAGGTTTGGGCATGTTCAAAAACAAGCTATATGCAGCAGATAATTCAGAAGTAGTGGTGATTGATATAGCTAAAGGTAAAGTAACCCGGAAGATCGCAGTTGAAGGTGCCAGCGGATTGAATGATATAACCGTGGACAGCAAAGGAATTGTGTATGTATCCGATTCACGCACTGCCAAAATATGGCGCATCGAAAATAATATCCCTACCCTTTTCCTGGATGATGTAAAAGGAGTGAACGGATTAAAAGCAATCGGCAATGATTTGTACATCGGAGGCGGAAAAGAATTTTTGAAAGCAGATAAAAATAAAAAGATCACAAAAATTGCCGACTTACCACAAAGCATCGATGGTATAGAACCCGTGGGCAATGGAGATTTTCTTTTATCTGCCTGGAGTGGTTATATTTTTTACGTTACAGCATCAGGAAAAGTGGATACGTTATTGGAGACCCACCAGGAAAAAATGAACACAGCGGATATTGGATATGATCCTGTGAAAAAAATTATGTATGTGCCCACATTTTTAGCTAAAAAAATAGTAGCTTATCAATTAAAATAACGGAAACTTGTTAAGATCCCTTAGGAAGGATTTTCTATTTTTGATTTCATATATTCCAGAACATCACCGGAAGAAATAATAGATTTTCCACTCACATCGCCATTGTACCAATAGACCCAGGCCTCACCCTGAGATCCATCTTCAGCATATACGGTTGCAATTTCCCGGCGATATAAAGGCTCTTGCCCTTCTTCCGGATTTAATCCTTCGTAATCATCTAATTGTCCAAAAACAAAAGATGCATTATCCGTGTTTAGTTTGTATAATTCTCCTTTAATAAAATATTCATCCCCTGTGGGTGTCGCGACAGGTTTATCTCCAAAATCACTAAGGAAGCCTTTTACCTTTGCATCAGATACATAGTTAAAATACCTGGTTAAATATGTATAGGCGCTCTCCTGGAAACCTCTTCGAAGAGAACTGTAAACAAATAAATAGGGAGAAATTGAAAGCATAATATATATTTTTAAAAAATTCCTTTTTTGTAATTTCTTTGAAAACTTTTTTTCCTCCGCTGGAAGGAAATGCATTTCTGACTACGATTCAAAACTAAAGTTGTTTTATCAATTATATAATGACTTAACACATTGTACATCTTGATATATATCATCTTTTAATCTGCCTGGAGACAGGTTCAGAGGAAAGTCTCCATACATCTACGTTTTTTGAACCACTTTTTATTTTTTTTATTGTTTTCTTAAACACCGGAAAATGTTTTTAAAACAGAAAAAGACTGGTCAAAAATTAAACCATGATTCCAATAAAAAAATAAATATACCTTTAAACAGAAAGACTTTTGTTTGGATTAAATGTTCAAAGAGTAGAATATCCATAAAACAAGGGCCCTTATTACAATCCCTTTAATTTAAGAAATTATGAAATTTATTTTATCCCTGTTTTGCCTTTTTACTTTTACGTATTCCTTTAGCCAAAACCCTGACCCGGATGCGAATTATGTAAAAGAAAATTTTACAAAAATGGACACGCTTATTCAAATGCGTGACGGGGTTCATTTATTCACCAGTATTTATATCCCAAAGGACAAAACTGAAAAACATGCCTTCCTGATTCAACGGACACCCTATTCCGTGTCGCCCTATGGAAAGGACAATTACCCGCGCAGATTAGGTCCCAACACAGAACTCATGAAGGAAAAATACATTTTTATTTACCAGGATGTGCGGGGCAGATATATGAGTGAAGGCCTAAACCAGGAAGTAACGCCGTTTATTCCCAATAAAAACAACAAAACACAGGTTGATGAAAGTAGTGATACCTATGATACTATGGAATGGTTATTAAAAAATATTCAAAATAATAATGGCCGGGCAGGATTGTATGGTATTTCCTATCCGGGATTTTACGCGACAGCCAGCTTACCGGATGCACATCCATCTATTAAAGCAGTCAGCCCACAGGCACCAGTTACAGATGAATTTATAGGGGACGATGCCAATCACAATGGAGCCTTTTTCCTTCTGGATAATTTTAGTTTTATGAACTCTTACGGCAAAGAAAGAAAAGGCCCGACTACTAATTATGGCGGACCAATTTTTACCTCTCAAAGCAATGATGCCTACAAGTTTTTCCTGGAACTGGGCCCTGTTAAAAACACACAATCAGAAAAATATTTCAATCACCGGAGTTATATCTGGAATGAATATTTAGAACATGAC
>JBBSUB010000116.1:0-12929 GCA_038235345.1 Chitinophagales bacterium | reverse complement strand
CTTTGATGTTATTCTGTTTGAAAACTTTGATGGCTTCTGCAGATTCCGGTCTAATTTCATCGGCGAGCGCAATATATCCGGCTAATTTTCCATCAACTAAAACAAATACGACCGTTTCTGCGGCATCGCTGAAAGCATCTTTTGGAACATTTATTTTTTCATCTTTTAAGAATCCAGGACTCACCACTTTAATATCTTTCCTTTCAACACTGGCTTCAACACCCTTGCCTGTAATGGCTTTAAAGTTTTCGAGTTTCGGAATTGCAATATTATCCTCTTTCACTTTTTTTAATATTCCTACGGCAATTGGATGTTCGGAACTTTGCTCTAAAGCACTGGACAAACGCAAAATTTCTTCCGGTGAAAAAGTCTTATCAACAGATTCTATTCTTGTAACCCCAAAATCTCCTTTCGTTAAAGTTCCTGTTTTGTCAAAAAGCAAGACGGAAATTTTACGGGATTCTTCAAAGGCAGTTCTGTTTCGGATCAATAAACCATTTTGTGCAGAAACTGCCGTTGAAATTGCGACTACCAATGGTATTGCTAAACCTAATGCATGTGGACAGGCGATTACCATAACCGTAACCATTCTTTCTAAAGCAAATACAAAGGGAAATCCTAAAAGCAGCCAAATCGCTAATGTTCCGAAACCGATAAGTAAAGCAATGTAAGTTAACCATTTTGCAGCCCTGTCTGAAAGATTCTGCATTTTTGATTTGGTCTTTTGAGCCTCTTCAACCATGGTAATAACCTTGTTGAGATAACTGTCTTTTCCGGTATGCTCTACTTTTACCTTTAATGAGCCATTGCCATTTACAGAACCACCAATCACTTTATCCTGAATGTCTTTTTTTACAGGTTTTGATTCGCCGGTCAGCATTGATTCATTTAAATAACTGGATCCTTCTATGATAATACCGTCTGCGGGGACTTTTTCGCCGGGTTTTACCAGTATCACATCGTCTTTTAAGAGATCTTCGAGTTTGATATCTTCCACATTATTATCTGTAACCCGATGTGCTTCCGCAGGCATCATGCTAACCAAAAGTTGCAGTGCTTTAGAAGCGCCTAAAACACTTTTCATTTCGATCCAGTGACCGATGAGCATTACTGCAATCAGCGTTGCGAGTTCCCAAAAGAAATCAACGCCTTTTAATCCGAAAACTGTTGCGGAACTATAAAAATAGGCGACACTTATGGCCATGAAAATAAGGGTCATCATTCCTACTGAACGATCCTTTAATTCTAAAAAGAATCCTTTTAGAAAAGGCCAGCCTCCAAAAAAATAGACGACCGTAGATAGTGCAAATAATATATACGGATTCCCCGGAAGTAAAAAACTATACCCAAAAAAAGTCTGGATCATAGGTGAAAATATCAAAATAGGGACAGTGAGCACCAAAGTGACCCAAAAGCGCTTTTTATAATCGGCGATCATCATCTGGTGGTGATCGTGCCCTTCTTTTCCCATAGGAATACTGTCGTGATCCATTTTTGTGTGATCTCCAGTTGACATGTTCATTTTTGAATGGTCCATCTTTGAGTGGTCAGTCTCTTTGCTCTCTTGCTCTTCGTTATTTTCCATAGTTATATTGTTTAAATGTTATCGTAATTTTCTTCTCATTTCTTCGGAAATATTTTCCGCATAAACGCCATAGGCGTCCACCAATAATCCTTTAATACCATTTTTAGATGATATTGCGTACAAGACACTATTATCATCAGTGCTGCTCATTCCTTCAAATCTGTAAGACTGATCAACCTCAAAATCCTCCGGATGAATTTCAATCTTTAACGCAGCACAATGCAAGGATTCGGTTTTTAAATTAAAATCGTAGGTGTATTCTTTTTTCTGCAAATCATTAATTGCCTCTGAAAGCGTATCGTAATATCTCATTATTTTTTACTTAAATTTTGTTTTAAAAATTATCGGCTTTTCCCTGTAAATATTTTTTTTACATTAAAATTAATTGATCTTAATTTCATTTTCGAAATCTTTACCCTCTGCAAAACAGTCCAAATTATAAATTGTTGTTTCGGCTATATTGGTTAAGGCTGTTTCCGTTAAAAAAGCCTGATGGCTTGATATTAATACATTATTGAAAGTCAATAATCTTAATATCACATCATCGTGAATTACATCTTTCGAGTCGTCTTCAAAAAATAATCCTTCTTCTTCCTCATACACATCCATCCCGAAATAGCCAATTTTTTTAGATTTTAGAGCATCAATGATCAATTTTGTTTCTATCAATCCACCACGACTGGTATTGATCAGCATGACGCCTTTTTTCATTAACCTGATATGTTTTTCATTGATCATATTTTTAGTTGAAAGTGTCAATGGAACGTGCAGGCTGATAACATCTGCTTCGCGACAAAGCGTTTCACAATCGGTATATTTTACCTTATATTTTTTAATTAAATCTTCATCTTCTACAACATCATTGGCAATAATTTTACAACCAAAACCATGAAGTATTTTTACCAAAACTGCCCCAATCTTTCCCGTGCCGATAACGCCAACTGTTTTTCCATGCAGATCAAATCCGGTAAGTCCGTTCAGTGAAAAGTTTTGCTCCCGAATTCTGCTGTGTGCTTTTATTAATTTTCTGTTTAAAGCAAGAATCATCGCCATAGTATATTCTGCAATAGCATAAGGCGAATAGGCAGGAACTCGCGCAACTTTTATATTTAATTTAAAGGCTTCTGCCACATCCACATTATTAAAGCCAGCAGTTCTCAACACAATATATTTAACGCCAAGTTTTTTCAATTTTTGCAGAACTATTGCTGAAGCATCATCACCCGCAAAAATACTTATGGCTTCAGAATCCGCAGCGAGAACGGCAGTATCAAAAGTCAGGCGGTTTTCTAATAATTTCAGTTCATGCTTCCCATTATTTGCCTTTTGAATGTGGGTTTCTTCAAATTGATGGATGCTGAATACGGTTGTTTTCATTATATTAAATTTGTAGTGCATTAATTTAATTGAAGTGCAATCTGATATGGAATCGATGATCGAATTCTTTACCGCGCACTCAACATCACTTTTCGTCTGTTTATTTGGTTTGTCTTATCCTTTCCATTTCCAATTTCTTATTTCCGGCATATCCATACCATTCTCACGTATATAATGCTTGTGTTCTATCAACTTGTTCTGCATTTCCTGTTTAAGATATGCTGCTTTATTTTCTAACTGTGGCAATCGATCAATGACATCCTGAACCAGATCGAAACGATCCATCTGGTTTAAAACCGTCATATCGAAAGGCGTCGTAATGGTCCCCTCTTCTTTATAACCGCGAACATGCATATTGATATGATTCGTGCGCTTGTAAGTTAACCGATGAATAAGCCACGGATAACCATGAAAAGCGAAAATTATGGGTTTATCTTTGGTAAAGAAAGTATCAAAATCCTCATCACTTAATCCATGAGGATGTTCACTTTCCGGTTGTAATTTCATCAAATCAATTACATTAACAACTCTTATTTTTATGTCCGGTAATTTTTCTTTTAAAATTGAAACTGCGGCTAATGTTTCCAAGGTAGGAACGTCACCTGCGCAAGCCATAACGACATCAGGTTCTACACCTTCATCATTTCCTGCCCACGTCCAGATCCCAATTCCTTTTGTGCAGTGAATAACAGCTTCCTCCACAGAAAGCCATTGCGGTGCAGGATGTTTCCCCGCAATGATGACGTTCACATAATTTCTGCTTCGAAAACAATGATCCATCACAGATAACAGACAATTGGCATCAGGTGGTAAATAAATTCGGGTTACAGATGCTTTTTTATTCATTACCACATCTAGAAATCCGGGATCTTGATGGGTAAAACCATTATGATCCTGCCGCCAAACATGCGAAGCCAAAAGAATATTTAGAGAAGCGATCTTTCTGCGCCACGGAAGTTTTGAGGTAACTTCCAGCCACTTTGCATGCTGGTTAAACATAGAATCAATGATGTGGATAAACGCTTCATAACAATTAAATAACCCATGTCGTCCTGTTAAAAGATAGCCTTCCAGCCAGCCTTCGCACTGATGCTCACTCAACATTTCTATAACACGGCCATCTTTTTTCAAAAACTCATCTGTTTCAATAACCGGGGCTTCCCATTGGCGATTCGTTACTTCAAAAACTGCATCTAATTTATTCGATAAAGTTTCATCGGGGCCAAACAAGCGGAAATTCCTTTGTTCATTATTCTCCAGAATTATATCTCTAACAAACTTCCCTAAAACTTTTGTATCACCAGAACCAATTTCACCGCGTTCCTTTAATTCCAAGCCGTAATCCCGAAAATCCGGTAACCGCAAACCTTTCAGCAGCAGTCCACCATTGGCATGAGGATTAGCGCCCATTCTTCGGTTTCCTTTTGGGGCTAAATCTTCTAATTCAGGCAAAAAACGCCCTTTTTCATTAAATAATTCTTCGGGTTTATAACTTTTAAGCCAGCCTTCCAGTTGTAATAAATGTTCAGGATTTGTTTTAGGATCTGTTATCGGAACCTGATGCGCGTGGAAAGTACCTTCAATCGGTATTCCGTCGACAAATTTTGGACCCGTCCATCCTTTCGGCGATTTCAAAATGATCATGGGCCAAACCGGACGTTCAGCATCACGGTTTTCTCCTGCATATTTTTTGATGGCTTTTATTTCTTCAATTACTTTGTCTATCGTTTGCGCCATAATTTGGTGCATTTCCATAGGTTCGTCGCCTTCAACTAAATAAGGTTTCCAGCCATAACCTTTAAATAACTGTTCAAGTTCTTCATTGCCGATGCGCGCAAGTATTGTTGGGTTGGCAATTTTATAACCGTTCAAATGTAAAATTGGCAGGACCGCACCGTCACTTACAGGATTCAAAAATTTGTTAGAATGCCATGCTGTTGCTAAAGGACCAGTTTCTGCTTCACCGTCTCCTACTACGCAACTCACAATTAATTCGGGATTATCAAAGGCTGCCCCAAAAGCATGACTTAAGGAATAACCAAGTTCGCCGCCTTCATGTATGGAACCGGGACATTCTGGGGAAACATGACTTGGAATTCCGCCTGGAAAAGAAAATTGTTTAAACAACTTTTGTAAGCCTTCTTCATCCTGACTGATATTTGGATAAACCTCTGTGTATGTTCCTTCCAGATATACATTGCCAACAATGGCAGGACCGCCATGACCGGGACCTGAAATGTAGATCATATCCAGGTCATATTTTTTTATAATGCGATTGAGATGTACATAAATAAAATTTTGTCCGGGTGTCGTTCCCCAATGCCCGAGAAGCATGTTTTTAATATTTTCCGGTTTCAGAGGTTCTTTTAACAATGGGTTTCCCTGTAAATAAATCTGCCCTACAGAAAGGTAATTCGCAGCGCGCCAGTAAGCATTTGTTTTTTGCAATAATTCTGGTGAAAGGGTTTCGGCCGTTGTATTTATACTTTCTTTTTGCATGACATTTTCATTTTAATTATTTAAAAAATTATCTACGAGTTGGGCTATCATTAATTCCTCATTGGTCGGAATGACATAAACCTTAATTTTACTTTTATCCGAGGAAATAAGTTTTTCATTGTTCATATTATGAACCTCATCCAGTTCGATCCCCAGAAATTCCAGACCGTCACATATTTTACTTCTGATTTCCGGCGAATGTTCCCCGATACCACCGGAAAAAACCAGTATATCTAAACCTTCAAGCGCAACTGTGAATGAGCCAATCCATTTCTTTGTTTGGTAGCAGAACAATTCAATCGCTTCGGCGGCACGACTATCCGTATCTTTTAAGTCAAGTAATTCCCGCATGTCTGAACTAGTTTCTGAAATACCAAGCAAACCGGATTCGTGATTGATCAAATCCCTGAATTTTTTTGGGGTAAATTTTTCATGTTGTATCAGATACCACGCAACTCCAGGATCCAGATCGCCGGTACGTGTTGACATGGGTAAACCAGATGTTGGCGTAAATCCCATACTCGTATCAATACTTTTACCTTCTTTCACAGCGGCGAGACTTGCACCGTTACCGAGATGTGCTAAAATTATTTTGCTTTTTATTACTTCGATTTCCTCCGTTCGCTTTAGTTCTTCCAGAATATAAGAGTAAGAAAGACCATGAAAACCGTATCGCCGGATTCCCATTTCATAATAGCGACGCGGAATTGCTAGAAGTTTAGCGATCACAGGCATCGAAGTATGAAAAGACGTATCGAAACAGGCTATCTGTTTTATCTCTGGAAAACGCTCCTTAATAACCTCAATCAATTTAATTTCTTCCGGCAAATGTTCAGGATCAAAATCACTGATCTTTTTTAATTCATTCAACAATTCGTCCGTAATTAATTCCGGTTCCGTATGCTGCATTCCATGTACAATACGATGCCCAATGGCGAAAAGTGAGGCAAAATATTGTTTCATTTCCAGCCAGTCAACTAAATAGTTAATCGCTTCATCGTGATTGTTTGCGGAAATGTCTTCACTATTTCTTTGTGGACTTTCAGATGTTGTAAAATTAAATTTAGCCTGTTTAGTTCCTATTTTTTCTATCTCGCCAAAAAGTAATCTCACAAGTGGCTTTTCAACTTGATACATAGAAAATTTAATGCTGGAAGAACCACCATTAACAGTAAGAATATGTGAATTGTCAGGATCCATTATTCATCATATAAGAGGTTTCGGATGTATTTTTCGTTGCCCATTTATCGATGACTTGCGAGAAAGCCGCAATGCCACATTCCCTTGGCGGGTAGCAAGAAATTAGTTTCATCTTTAATTCCGTCTTCATAATTACTGTTTTTAACATTGTGTCAGCGTTTCAATTCTGATAATAATTAACAAATAAATGCCGGCTACCTTTCCTAACTATTATACTTTATTCTCCTGTAATTCATTCAAAAGCATTTTTAAACTAACTTTTGCAACCGCAATGTATTTATCTGCAGCACCATAATAGATGTATAGATCATCATCAAACAACGCCGTTCCTGTAGGAAATACCACATGATTTACGACTCCTTCCATTTCATATTTTTTTAAAGGGGTAAATAATGGATAAGGCAAACGCGCAATTACTTTTTTAGGATCATCTATATCCAAAAGTGCAGCTGCAGCATGGTAGGTTTTTCCCATGTTTGTTTCACAAACGCCATGGTAAATTAAGAGCCAGCCAAATTCTGTTTCTATGGGCGGACAACCCGCTCCGAGATAATTTACTTCAAAATCATGCAGGGGATCCAAGACAATATAATCGGTTAAATGTTCTATGTAGTTCTGCCAAAATTCTTTCGTCAAATCTTCAAATTTCTCGAATTCGACAATTTGAATTCCCGGCCATAATCGATGCAGCATTACAAAGTTGCCATTGATCTTTCTTGGGAAGAGTACAATATCTTTATCTCTTAAGAGACGATTATCTTCATTTGTAAGTCCGATAGTATCAAAAAGATTGTTGTAGTAATAATACTTTGGATTTAGCAGTTCTTGATTACAGCATTCTAGATGATATCTATACTCATTATAGTTTAATAATGGCGTTATAATTCCTAATTTTTCAAAGTGTTGCAGGTCTTTTCCAACAGCAACAGCTCCCATTGCATTTATGCCATCGTAAGCAGTGTATGTCAAATAATAGAGGCCCTCAATTTTTACAATTCTTGGATCTTCAACTCCATGTTTTTCATAATCAAAATCTCTGGTGATCAACGGATGTTCAAGTCGCTCGATAATATCAAACGGTCCCTTGGATTTAGCATAACCAACAGTAGAAAAATTTCCTTCTTCCACGGCACGATAAAGTAGATGTACAATCTTGCCTTCCTGAAATACCCCGGGGTTTAAAACTCCGTTATTTTCAAATGTGTTACTTGTCGGACTTAAAATTATCCCGAGCTTTTCTACTTGTGCAGAAATGCCAATCTCATTATTACTTATCATTTTCTTATGTTATTTTTTAATAAATATTCTTCACTTGTGTAAATTGGTTAATAATATTTTGAAAGAATCTTTGGAACAACTTCTAATGAATTGCTAAAATCCTCAATTGTCTTTCACAGAGATGTTCCTTCTTTTTTAATAAGAACTGATGATCTCCTGCTTCAAAACTCACAAAACGTAGATCTATAAATTCTTTGGATTGTATCTTCGTATTTTCAAATGGCGCCGTAAAACGTTGCTCGCCGTGAATAAAAAGAACTTTTTAACTTTTATTTTGTGGGCAATTTTCAATAAATCATTGTTTAAAATGATCTCTTTGACCGAATTAAGATAACATTGCCAATGATGTTTTTTTGCCTCTACATAAACTTCTTCTTTGAGGTTTTCTGGTTTAAAAAAATCTATTCATAAAAATTGGTTGAACTATGCAAAAATATTTTTACTATTTGCCTGTGATAAGCCTGTTCATAAAGAAATGCGAAGACATTATATAAATAAATTCTTCGGAATTCCTGTAAAAAGACAAACTAATAAAAATTACGGTGCTGAACCACCCTGGATTTTTTTGCAGCAAATCCATACTGATAATTGCACCCATCGAATGTCCTTCAATAATAGTTTCGCGGTCATTAAAGCTTTCTTTTACTAAAATTTATTAAATCGCAGATATTTGAATAATAAGCGAGTACGATCAATTTAATTTTGATAAATCGCCAAATTCCAACAGATCGATCAAGAGCAAATGATGTGTTTGACTGATAGATTCCAAATACATTTTCTAATAATTTTTTGCGCCCGTCAAGCCATGAATTAAAAGAGTTATTTTATTCCAAAAATCTGTAGTTTCATAATTTAAAGCATACTTTGCGGTTTGTATTTTGGCAAATTCATCACACGCAAATAACTGCAAAAGCCAATACCCTCGATTGAAAGAATTATTATCTGAAATATAGATTTTTACGCTATTGTGATGCTTTCTTACACATAGATGCTTGTATGGTATTTAGCACGCCTTTGTAATTGCAAATATATTGTTGGGTGATTTCATTTTATTTGAATTAATTTATTCCAAGACTTGTATTCGTTTTCGCAATAGATTTTGCAGCATCAGTTTCAATTCCCGTAAGTGCTCTAATCGCATCAATGGTTTCAGGGATCACAATTGCCTGATTATCTACCACATAAGCGTAGAATAATTCGTCGCCAACCACTTTCAGCATATCTTCCCAAAGTGCCACTTCATACATATCTCCCCACGGTCTTCCCATATCCAGATACATTTCTTTTATGGTATTGTTGGAAACTAAACCTTGATCGTAGTGGATCAATTTTATTCTCGTAGATTTTTTGAAAGCCTCAATAACTTCTTCTTTGGTGGTTGGCTTTTTTAATTTCACATTCCAGTAATGCAGATGGCTTAAAGTTTCAGGTACTTTTACCGCTGCTGTAATTACATTCAGTTCCGGATCTACGCTTTGCGCATCGGGTCCTTGATGGCTTGGAATATCTCTTTCGGGGACCATCGTATTCATAATACCACCTAAATGACTTTCCCAGGGATCGGTCGCTCGTCGAAGCAAAGTTCCTCGGGCATAATCCAATAATCCGGCTTTTTTTAGGGCCGTTAAAGTTCTTAAAATAGAAGTGGTATTGCAGGAAACAACTCTGGTAGCATTTAGATTTAGAGCGGAATCGTAATTATTTTCAGCGCTGAAAGAATGGCCTGTAGTTTCATGCTTTTCCCCACCCTGAACAATAAATTTGATGCCTTTCTCTTTGTAAATTTTGACGTTCTGTGAAGCAATATTCTTTGGCGTGCAATCTACGATCAGATCTACTTTATCCAAAAGTTCCTGCATATCTCCTGTCACAGAAATACCCGCATCCTTCATTGTTTTTTCTGCTTCCGGTGTTGCGGCGTAAATGGGATAATTTTTTCTGACGGCATTTTGAATGCGCCAATCACTGATCACATCGCAAATCCCGACAAGATTCATGTCATCTTGCTTGTTGATCGCATCAGCCACTCTTTTACCGATGACGCCGTATCCTATTAATCCTATATTTTTCATTTAGTTGTATTTGAAATTTAACTTTTCCATAATTTGATCTGATTAAAAAGCATATAAAGTAAACAGGAAAAAGAAATCTAAAACTTCTTCAACCTGCTTACTTTATACACTTTTAAAATTTTAGCAAATTGTCATTAGCCACAACCACAGCCACCGGACTTTTTTGGTGCGCTATCACCTTCCGAGCTCCCTGCAATACTGTAGCTGCCTGCTTTTGAAAGCACCTCTTTTAGTTGCTCGTTGCTGATGGTATGATGAGTCTCTATATTGGCTTGTGGTGGATGTAGCGTTACATTTACTGATTCTACGCCATCAATTGTTTGAAGCGCTTTTTCTACATTTTTAACACAACCTCCGCAGGTCATGCCTTTAATTTCTACTAATTGGTTCATAATGTTAAATTAAATTGTTATCATGTAAAGGTATCTTTAACGTAACGTCCTCAGTGGTATAATCTTGATTAAATTATATACAATTAATTAAAAATAATTGTAGCGCACGGTTGTAGTTTCGATTTCAAACCTGAACTAATCATTTCGGTTAAATCACTTTAATTTTTTCCGCATTGGTTCCGAAATATTTTCGGCATACATTCCGTAGGCGTCCACTAAAACACCTTTGATTCCATTCTTTGACTGAATGGCGTATAATATGCTATTGTCATCAGTACTACTAGGGCCTTCAAAACGAAAGAACTCATCCACGTCAAAATCTTCTGGATGCAAACTTAATTTTAAGGCATTACATTCAATGTGCTCGTGCTTTAAATTAAAATCAGCGGTGTAACCCCGGTGCTGCAAACTGCTCATTGCCTGTGAAAGGGTGTCGTAATTTTCCATTTCTATTTTATTCAATTGAATTCATCAATGACTTCATATAATCTATCGTCGTATCCTTATCAGAACCATTTAAAATGGCACCCCTATGAATCAGTGTGTAAGAAGAAAGCGGCATCTCATCATCTTTGATTTGATTGATTATGGACTTTAGTTTGCTCCTTTTTTTTCTATCCGATAGATCGTTCCAAGTATTGAAGTTCAATTCATCCTTTCCTTGCTTTATATGATCCTCTAGAAACCAAGCAACTGGCTGTATCTTGTTGTACCATGGATAATCGGTATTGTTGCTATGACAATCATAACAGGACTCTTTTAAAATTGCGGAAATCTTGTTGGGCGGTTTGTTGATCTTTATAAAATCTGCTTTTGGAATTGTAGTGCTTTGGTTTCGCTCAGTGGGCACGAATTGTATGCCCACAAAGCTCACCAGCAAAATCAATCCTATGATTTTAAACCACTTCATTTATTTGATTTCTTTCTGCATTTTACCACAAGACATCATTTTGCTACCATAGTAAGGATTTTTTATTTCCTTGTTCATACTCAACCAAGCGCTGCCACCATCATACATAGGGCAGAAGTCTTGATAAATGGTGACATCTGTTCCGGTGATCGCAATCATATCCATCATATCGTTGCTCAATGTTTTGAAATGCTCGCGTTGGTGGTCAAGCTCGCTCTTTCCAATATGTGTGGCGTGTTCCTTGGCATCTGAAATGATGTCCTTAAGTTCTTTCTGTTGCGCTGCGGTATACTGGGTCATAACAAAACCATTCAACGAACTTTCCATTTTTTTTCCTGCAGCCGCGGCCTGATCTTTATTGCTGGCTACAAGCGCATCTTTTAGCATCATATAATCTCCGACAATCTGTTTGGCATCTGAAACTACCGAGTTGGAAGATGCCATATCGTGGGATCCATCCATATTGTCGTGATCCATTGTTGCATCATCGTGATGGTCGCCATCGGACATTTGAGAGTGCATCTCATCGGACGAACTTTCGCTCTTAACGTCTTTGCACGACATCGCGTTTAGGCTTACCAAAGCCATTACCATAATTGCTGTTGTTACTCTTACTTTTTTCATTTTGATTACATTTAAATTATTAATTATTGTTTACTTATTAAATTCTCATTTGATTCGCTGCTTTTCAGGAAAAATCTTTCTGCTATTATCACTAATGTGATTGCTATTATTGCAACCACTACCACAATAACATCAGACATTACTTTGTTATATATCAATGCTGAAAGAACGATAATATCTAAAAGCATTGCGACCAAGACGATTGCTGCGTTGGCCTTGATTTGATTGTTGAGTTTGCGCAATATTCCCCATTGTATTGCAATATCCATTACCAAATAAAAGATCGCGCCCAAAGATGCAATGCGTCCCAAGTCAAAAAAGACCGTGAACAGAATTGCAAGAATAGCGACATAGACCAACATATGTTTCTGGATTGTTCCGGGCAATCCGAAATGCTTGTGGGGAATAAGTTTCATTTCGGTCAGCATTTCGGTCATGCGCGATACTGCGAAGATGCTCGCGATAATACCAGATATGGTCGCAATAATGGCCAAACCGACGGTGAACCACAATC
The DNA here is from genome assembly GCA_038235345.1 of Chitinophagales bacterium. Taxonomy (GTDB): domain Bacteria; phylum Bacteroidota; class Bacteroidia; order Chitinophagales; family Chitinophagaceae; genus Ginsengibacter. Next base: position 478 of record JBBSUB010000116.1, on the reverse strand, counting down.
CATATTTTCCAAATGCCGGCTTAGCGGCTTCGGCAAGCGAATAATCCTTGGCCGCCACAATTTCCGCGGTAGATAAACTCGATGAAACTGCCAATGCTACCAACACGTAGATCAAGGTGCAAATAGCGAGAGAGAAGAGGATGGCGCGACCTACATTCTTATGGGGATTTGTGATTTCGCCTCCGCTATTGGTAATTGTAGTGAAACCTTTGTAAGCCAATATCGCCAAAGCCAAAGCGCCCAGATAATCCGTGACGGCATAATTTGTTGATTCTTTGAGGACAACAATATTCTCGAAAGAAAATCCAGCAACCCAAAGTGTAGCAATTGCAAAAACAGAAAGTCCTCCAACTTTCAGTATTGCCAAGACCAGCGAGGATTTTCCGATAAAATTGTTTCCAGAAATATTCACGATAAAAGCCGCAACAATAAGTATGACACCGAGTATTGGCACCCAAAGATTTTCATTCGCCACATT
>JBBSUB010000115.1:0-12946 GCA_038235345.1 Chitinophagales bacterium | reverse complement strand
TTATGGAAAGTCGTTTTAACGCCGATTTCAGTGGCGTACGCATACACACGGGCTCCGAATCCCGGCATATGACCAGTGATATAAACGCACAGGCATTTGCCCATGGCAATGATATATATTTTAACGAAGGTAAATATTCACCCCAAACACAAAGCGGCGGATCATTACTTGCACATGAATTAACCCACACTATACAGCAGGGAGCTAGTCCTGCGAATACATCAAATCCTGTTTCATTAAAGTCAAACGGAAAACAGGTAAATACCAAAATTCAACGAAGAGAAAGTGCCGGGCAAATTCCTGGTCAGATCGACTTTTTTACAAAATCCGGTGGTCGTCAACTTTCAGAATCAGCAAAAGAATATTTTGAGGATTATTTTAAAACGGATCTCTCCGCCATTCGCATTTATTCGGATAATGATATAGGCATACTTTGCAAAGAAGCAGGCGTTAGCTCCTTAGTAAAAGATAAATACATCGGAATAGCTCCGTCAAAATATGATCCGGAAAGCCAGGAGGGCGCTATGTTGCTTTCTGATCAGGTAGCTGAATCTTTAAAACAACAAGGCATCAGAACGACCGGTGCAGATGGAAATTCAGGGAATGCAGGACTCTCTTTAAGTGATATAATAAAAGATACTCTTAGTAAAAACAAAGTACAGGCAGAAAATGGGGCCCAAATTAAAAAACAAGAAGTTTCTGATTTAAAAAAGCCACTTAATACAAAAGATAAAACGGGTTTGAAAAAAGAAACAAAGACACGTGGCAATAAAGAGAAAGGGAAGAAAGGTAAAGTTGGAAGTAAATTAAAGGACGCAGAAGGTGTGATTGTAAAGGCGGTAAAAGGAAATACTAAAAAATCTCCATCTACCCCTGCGGAAGATCCGGCATTTCAAAAAGTGGTTAAAAAAACAAAAGAAACCTCTAAAAAGCAGAAAGCACATGAGCCGGCAGAGAAAAAAGCAGCAGAAGCGCAAAATAGTGCCGTAGCGGTTCCTAAAGAAGCTGAAGGAAAAGCTCAAAACAGAAAGACAACAGGAATGGATGAGGCGGCTAAAGAAGATAAGCCTTTTGACTCTGAATCATTTAAAGCTGATTTGCTCAAGAAGATTGAATCCATTACTCCTAAAACATTGGAAGAAGCCACAGAATTTAAAGAAAATAATAAGATCAATGATGTTAAATCGGCCATGGTTGAAAAAGTTTCGTCCGAAAAGCAGGACACAACTGGACCAATTACTAATGCAACCGCACAACCATTAGCGGTGAATCCGGCAGATAATAAACAACCCGTAAAATTACCACCAACACCGGCTGGGTCAATGCCTGCTTCGGCAGGTGCCAAAGACGCTGCTCCAAAAAAGAAATTTGACGGTGAAATATCAATGGATGAACAAAGCCAGTCTTTGGATGAAGAGATGAAGTCGAATAATGTTACCGAAAATCAACTGGCCAGCAGTAATGAACCGTCTTTTACAGCTGCGCTTGAAGAGAAAAAAGGAGCTCAAAAAGATGCTGTTAATAAACCTCAGGAATACAGAAAAGAGGAAGCCTTGTCTTTAAAACAGGCCAAAAATGTAGCAGAGGGAGAATCCGCTCAATCCCTTTCTCGTATGCACAATGACCGGGGTAAAAACTTTAGCGCATCCGTTATTCAGCAACAATCTGCAAAACAAAAGGATGAAGTAAGAAGAGCAGAGGTAACAACACAAATTGAAGAGAAGTTTAAGCTCGCGGAAGAAAAAGTAAAAACCTCTCTGGAGAAGGCTGATGCAGAATCGAATAAAATTTTTGATGAAGGTTCGGAAGCTGCAAGGATAGCTTTTGAAAACTATGTAGATAAAAAGATGACTGAATATAAACGTAAGAGGTATTCAGGCTTTTGGGGTGGATTGCGTTGGGGAAAAGACAAATTATTTGGTATGCCGGATGCGGTAAACGTGTTTTACAAAGATGGCCGTGATTTGTTTCTGAAAGAAATGGACGGAGTGATTACAAGGGTTGCTGATGCAGTAACACTAAGGCTTAATGAGGCAAAGCAGGCAATTACTGATGGTAAAAAAGATATAAATGATTATATTGAAAAGTTGCCAAAAGATTTGCAGGAAGTTGGTAAAGAGGCTAAGGACAATATCCAAGATAAATTTGATTCGCTGGAGCAAAGTGTCAATGATAAACGCGATGCATTGATTGATGGATTAGCTAAGAAATATGTTGATAACGTTAAGAAATTAGACGATCGAATAAGTGAATTAAAAGAAGCCAATAAGGGATTGGTAGATAAGGCCATTGGGTTTCTTAAAAAAGTATGGCAAATTATAAAGGATCTTACTAATTTATTTACGACAATTTTATCCAGGCTGGCTTCTATTATTGGTTTAATTCTTAATAGCCCTGCAGGCTTCTTTTCTAATCTCGGCAAGGCCTTTAGAATCGGGTTTGATAATTTTAAGAATAAATTTCTTGAATATCTTGAAAAGGGGCTGATGGAATGGCTGGCAACCAATCTTGGTGCTGTGGGAATTGAACTTCCTGAAAAGTTTGATGCCGCCGCTATTTTCAGCCTTGCATTGCAGGTAATGGGTATTACCAAGGTGCATATAAGGGAAAGGGCGGTGGTTTTATTGGGCGAGCGAAAAGTGAAACTGCTTGAAAATGCGGGCGGCCTTATTTACAGAGTTTACAATGAAGGTATCGGGGTAATATGGGATATGATTGTTGAAAAACTTCGCGACTTTAAAGAATTGATTTGGGATGCAATTACGTCGTTTATTAAAAAGAGTATTATAGAAGCAGCTCTTTTCTTTTTATTAAGCTTACTGAATCCTATTGGCGCATTTGTGAAAGTGTGTATGGCTATTTATGATTTTCTGATGATGCTGGTAAGATTTAAGGACAGAATAATTGAACTTCTGGATTCTATTTTAGGAGCCGTAATGAATATTGCTAACGGTGCAGTAGATGCAGCCGCGGTAATGATAGAAAAAGCATTGGCTAAATCCATTTCTGTTATAATAGGCTTTTTAGCTGCCTTGCTACACCTAAATAATATTTTCGCTAAAATAAAAGATATCATATTGAGAATCCAAAAAAGAGTCGAAAAAGCCATCGATTGGGTCATTGGTAAAGCATACTCTTTAATTGGAGGACTTGTGGAGGGCGTGCTAAGTCTGGAGAATAAAGCGATTGCGATTGCTGAAAAAGGAAAAGCCGCTGTGGTAGGAGCCGGTAAAAAAGCTGCAGGGGCTGTGATGGGATGGTTGGGATTTCGCGAACGATTTAGGACACCTAGCGGAATAGAGCACACTATTTATACGCGTTTGACTGGTAGTTCTGCATCTCTGATAATTGAAAGTACACCGATGGATATCTTATCATTTTTTAACCAGAAACAAACAGAGTTGGTGACTGATGCTACTTTGAGTGCTTCAGAAAGAAGCGCAAAACTAGGTAGGATTACACACGGGAAAAATTTGCTTCAAGGTTTGCAAGCTTTAATGAATAATGACACAACTAAAAATAATCCAAGAATACCACAAATGATTTCCGAAGTTATAGCTGTGGTTAGAGAAATTGAAACTGGAACAGATGTTGCCGCACCTCCTGTTTCAGCGGTTTTTCAACCTGGATTTTCAAATGGAGTAAAAGCCACTTCTTTCAATGCACGATTTATGCACAAAGGGGGGACATTCAGAGATAGAAATGGAAACAAAGTTAAAGTTGCCAAGAATCATCCTGAAGGAAGTGAGCCTGGCAGTGGAGCACTCCCGGAAGCCTTCCAGATATTAAAAGATATGAGACTGAATAATCGTTGGGTAAGGTTCCATATTGTTAATGCCGATTTCGGCGGAGCTGGAATGGATTCAAATTTAATACCTACGCCAAACTACATTAATAATCCTGAGTACTTGCACCAATTTGAAAATCCATTAAAAATCCATTATAATAATTTGTTGCCAATCTGGATACATGCAAATATCACTTACAGGTCTCGGTTGAATGGGCTATTTCCACTTCAGTATCATGCTAGTGGAGGAGCGATGAAATTTGACAATAACCAATGGGTACCAGATACCGCCAAGCAAGTTTCTTTTAATAAATCTATTGATATGCCAGATGCTCAGTCTTTTAATATTAATTATCTGATCGCAAATCCTTCTGAATTAACCTTGTTGGTTAACTTGTCAACCGTAACCACTGCAATGTTTGATATAATTAGAAGCAACCAGCCTTCAGGAGGTTATACTTATTTAAGGCAAATGGAGAGAGTAATAGCAAATAATATACTTGGACCAGATGTGATATCTCTTGATGAGGAATTAATAAATGGTTCTAGCGCAAAGGATTCAGACAAACGAAGAGCTAGTGATTACAAAAGAAGATTAGGAAGTACAAACTGGACATTTTAAAAATTTTACTAAAAATGAAAACCTCCACCCGCCGCTTCCGCCGCCGTCCGTCTTCCCGCGAAGCAATCCAATCAAATAAAGACAACAGAAACGAACACCTTTTTTTCGGGGAATCAGGCTATGAACCTTTCTTCAAGCCGGTTTCATCCGTTCCTTCTGCTGAAACAGTGAATCGCAAATGTCCTGATTGTGAAAAGGAAGAAAAGAAAGCACTAAGATTACCTGAAGAAAAGAAAGGGAAAGAGAAATTGCACCGGTCTCCAGATAAAAAGGAAGAGAAAAAGTTGATGAAAAAGGAAGAAGAGAAAGAAGAGAAAAAAGATAAAATTCAAAAAAAGGAATCAGGATTAACCTCTGGGAATTCTGCCGGAACAGCATCCAATTATATCAATTCAATAAATAGTAAAGGGCAAAATATGGACGCAGGATTACAGAGTTTTTTCGGAAGCAAAATGAACGGTGATTTCAGTGATGTGAAGATTCACACCGGAAAAGAGGCTTCCGATTCGGCGAAAGAACTGAATGCAAAGGCATACACGATTGGCAATCACATTATATTCAATGATGGGCAATACAATCCGGAGTCAACTGAGGGCAAAAAGCTTATGGCACATGAGCTCACACATGTTTTGCAGCAAAATCCGGATAACCAATTAAGTCGAAAAGGCCTCGCGGATGAGCCGGAAAATGAACCAATAGCTGTACCTACATATTTTGAACGGGATATAGTTGAGCAAAATACCCGTCATTTTGCCAATTGCAACGGAGTAAGTGTTCAAGGTTATACTGATGCCCATTATGGAAATTCATTTACTGCACCCGGAACATCAACACCCGCGGGTAATTGTCCTGATTGTTCCACTGAGGATTGTGTGGTTAATAAAGGAATAGTCATTTCTGATTTCACAGCCAATCCACAAATTACTCTTCCACCGGTTCCCTCAGGCCTCAATGAATGTGAACAAAATGCAGTGCAGCAATTTATAAATACGACTCTTCGGGCGCATGAACAGCAACATGTTGCGGCTTTCAACACCTACGCGGGTACGCTTAAAACGCCCTATAGATATAGAGGTTGTGCAAGTGGGTTGGAAACATATCAACAGCAAATCCATGACAGAATTGAAGCACCGCGAAAATCGCGTTCAGATGCAGCCAGCGCGGCATTAGACGCAGGTGGTGCAAATATATTCAACGTCAACTGTAACTGCCCCGATCCGAAACCTGGGGCTGGTGAATAAATATCTAAGACTGAATCATACATCATTAAAATATCCATTTATAGCCGCACACGATATCGTACACACATCCGGAAGACTTTCCATTCAAATAAGAATCATTCCCTGCAATAGTCCGGAGATTTAATCTCAAACTTAATCCGATGTGCATAACCAATAAATGTTTAAATTTATACATGCTTTATTCAATTAAAAATAATAGTGAATCAGCTTCCTGGGTGGAATCTGCAAAAAATGATCTTCGGCAGATCATCGGTCTTCGTATTCAATCCCATTTCAACAATAACCCATTCAATTTAGATAAGTATATTTCTGAAATATTTGAGGCTAAATTGCTAAATGAAGCTATTGTAAAAAATCTTCCGCAAATCCCAACACCCAATGAATGGATCATTTTAATAACCGCCTTAATTCCACACCTTAAACCCAATTTTTTCGAAAGTATTATCCAGGAATATATGCCTAATGGTGGAGATTTTCCGGAGTTTGGCGGAGTGAAAGGAAATAACCACCGGGGAATGTTACCTACAGGAGAAACAGTCCAGTTTATACTTGCCGGAATCTCCCTTGAAGAACGCCTGAGAGTGGTGCAATACTTTGAAGAAGATCATTTTTTTTACCGCCAGAATATTCTTTGGCTGGAACCGGTCAAAGAAGGCGAACCTAAAATGAGTGGAAGAATTATTTTAGCCCAGGATTGGGTGGATAAATTATTACTCAATAAAGAAGCAGTGCCGCGTTTTGGTCTGGACTTTCCGGCAAAAAGAATTACGACGGAAATGAATTGGGATGACCTGGTGCTCAACAAACAGACAGCTCAACAAGTGGAGGATATCACTACCTGGCTCAATCATCATCATTTATTATTCGAAGATGAAAATCTTAAACGAAAAATTAAACCAGGGTACAGGGTGCTTTTTTACGGTCCTTCAGGTACAGGGAAAACGCTCACTGCTGCGCTTGTGGGAGAGGCTTTTAAGAAAGAGGTATACCGGATAGATCTTTCGCAGGTTGTATCTAAATACATTGGAGAAACAGAAAAAAACCTGGAATCTGTGTTCCGACGTGCGGAGTCTAAAGACTGGATATTGTTTTTTGACGAAGCAGATGCTCTTTTTGGGAAACGAACAAATGTGCAGAGCAGTAATGATAAATATGCGAACCAGGAAGTAAGTTATCTTTTACAGCGCGTAGAAGATTATCCCGGTTTATTGATTCTTGCGTCGAATCTTAAAAATAATCTGGATGAGGCATTTTTGCGCAGATTCCATGCGCTGATTCATTTTCCGATGCCAAATTCCGGAGAGCGGTTCATGCTTTGGAAAAGATCTATGCCGGCAAATCTTTCTCCTGATCCAACACTTGACTTAAAGGAGTTGTCATCAAAGTATGAACTAAGCGGTGCGGCGATATTAAATGCAGTACAATACGCTACACTTAAAAGTTATGCCGCGAAAAGTGATATTATTACCAAAGAATTTATCCTGGACGGAATCCGAAGTGAATTCATGAAAGAAGAAAAAACGATGCAGTAATTCCGTTTATATAGATGAAGTTGAAGGTTATTTCTGATAGGTAATCTTGTAAATCACTCCTGCGAAATCATCACTTACCAGCATGGAACCATCCGGAAGAAATTGGACATCAACGGGTCTTCCACTTACATCACGTACATTTTGTAACCAGCCTTCGGCAAAAATAGAAGGTTCCTTGAGTTTGCCCTCAGCATCCATTTTTACAACACTTATTCTGTATCCGATCGGCATAGTTCTATTCCAGCTACCATGTTCGGCAATGAAAATGGCATCCTGATATTCTGCGGGAAATTTATTTTCTTTATTAAATCTCATTCCCAGAGCAGCTACGTGAGGACCCATCAATTTTACCGGAGCAGTATAATCACTGCACTTTTTTCCTTTGCCAAATTCAGGATCTAAAATGTCGCCCTGGTGGCAATAGGGATAGCCGAAATGCATTCCTGCTTTGGGCGCGGTATTGAGTTCGTCATTTGGGATATCGTTTCCCATAAGGTCCCGTCCGTTATCCGTAAACCATATCTCTTTGGTGTTTGGGTTCCAATCAAACCCAACGGTGTTTCGGACTCCTGAGGCAAATATTTCAAAATCTGTTCCGTCAGGATTCATCCTTGTGATAGATGCATACACCGGTTTTTTAGGTTCACAAATATTACAGGGAGCACCTACAGGAACATATAATTTTCCGTCCGGTCCAAAGGCTATGAATTTATATCCATGATGTTTATCCGAAGGGAATTTATCATACACAATTACCGGCTTTGCCGGGCTTGCCAGGTTCGCTTCAATATTATCTATCCTGTAAATGGTAGAGATTGCTCCGATGAATAAATTGCCGTCCCTGAAAGCGACTCCATTTGGTGCATCAAGATCACGTACGATCTCATATACTTTATCTGCTTTGCCATCTTTGTTTTTATCCGGAATGGCATAAACGGAGTTTTTCTGCGTGCCTACAAAAAGAGTTCCCGCAGGTGAGAGAGTCATGGAACGGGCATTCGGAACTTCCGCATACACTTGAATTTTAAATCCTTCCGGTAAAACGATCTTATCTAGCTTATACTTTTGGAACAGGCGATCTTGTTCAAGTGAGTCGTTCCGTCCGGATATATCGGCATCAGCGATTTCTTTTTCAGAAGGTGTCTGGCTATTATTACAACCAAGTAAGCTGAAAAGGATTAAAAAACCTGTTAGTAATTTGGGAATATATAAAGAGCGCATTGGGGAATATTTTATGATCTAAAGATAATAACTGTTTTGCAATTATTAGTCCAAATTAGCTCTGTGCTTCATTCTCCCAAATTAAATGATTCGTACGACTACCTGGTAACGGAGTTTTTCCGATAAAATGGATTTCGAATTCTTATTCCACTTGAGGAAGTGTTAATCTGAAATTCAAAACAGTAGAATTATACCATTCATATTTTCGGAACCAGTTTCAAAGTATAATAAATGCTACCTAACTTTCCAGCAGGTCAGCTAAAAAAAGAAGATCCCTTTTTTTATGAAGTTTGTCTTTGCTTGTGAAGCAATTGGAGAACTCTTCCAACAAATATTGGATCACTTTCACATTATTTAATGGCCTGAAGTAGAATGGAGTAGGAGGTACAGAAATCCTTTTAAAATAATTATCGACATCTTTTTGCGAATATACCTGCCCGTTTAGCGGATCAATATAAAAATGAATCTTTTCTTCTTTTGGATTTTCGGGTTCCAGAAAATTATACTGTGTATCAAAATATCCGATTATAAATTGCTTCGGAATATTGATCGCCTTCGCGGGTATATCCAGCATATCGCAAAGCACCAGGTAAAGTATCCCGTTGGATAAAGCATTTCCTATTTTGTTTTCCAGAAGTTTGTTCAGCAGGAACTCATCCTCATTCAAATAGTTTACTTCGTTTCCTTTCAAATTATAATAGCTGTAAAGAATGCCGGACACAACATTGGCTTGTTCCAACGGAGTCAGGTAGCTATTAAGTTCCAGCCAAATATTTCTTCTTATTTTTTCTATTTCCAGGAGGATTGCAGAAGGGGAAAATTCCGGGTTAGTGTATTTGCAAAATAGTAATGCACCCTGTAATAATTCGCAGGAGCCATTTTTCCATTCTTCAAACTCTGCTACTAAATCTCTGAAGTGTAGTTTATGAATAATCAATTCGATTCTTTCCTGGACCGATTCATTAGGCGTATTTTCATATAGGTTTTCAAGGTTAGGAATAATTGCCCGGCCAATTGAAATAATTCTATCGGTCACAGTATCAAATACTTCCTCATCCGGATCGTCTATCAACTGAAAAAGGGCGGAAATTTCTTTACTTGCAATCATGCACATCTTACTTTTAAGTATCGTTTTCTTACCATAAAGATAAAAAAGTTTCTGTCCTTATAAAACCCTCTTTTATATATTATTTAGCGGTTGATTTTTTTGGTGCTGTTTTCTTAGCGGCAGTTTTTTTAGGACTTGACTTTTTTGCAGCACTTTTTTTAGCCGGGGCTTTTTTATCAAATGCTTTCGGCTCCTGCTTTATAATCATTTTTTTCACCTCTTCAAGATCTATATCAGCCAATTCTTCCGCTGTGTACTTCTCACCCGCTCCTTTTGAAGTGAGTTTAAGCATTTTTTTATTAAAACGGATAAAAGGACCCCATCTTCCATTTTCAATCGCTATTTTTTCGTCCGGCCATTGTTTAATAAAGCGATTGGCTTCTTTTTCATTCTTTTTTTCAATCAGCTCATTGCAGTCGCTTTGCGTAAGCGCGTCAAAATTGTACGCACGGGGAATGTTTATAAATAAATCGTTCCATTTTATGAACGGACCAAAACGCCCTTTTCCTTTTGTAATAGGTTTATCCTCATAAAAGAAAATTGGTGCTTCCTCTTTTTGTTTTGCCAGGATAATTTCGATTGCCTTTTCCAGGTCAGTGTCTGTAGGTTCGCTCCCTGCCGGCATCGAAACAAATTTTTCGCCCCATTTTACATACGGACCAAAGCGCCCTATATTCACAGATACCTCTAATCCCTCATATTCTCCCAGGTTGAGCGGCAATTTGAAAAGATCCATAGCCTCTTCCATGGTAATGGTTTCAATGCTCTGAGAAGCTTTTAATTTAGCAAAACGTGGCTTCTCTTCATCTTCCGCTTTTCCTATTTGTACCATCGGGCCATATCTTCCCATCCGGGCAATAACCGGTTTACCGGTAGATTCTTCTTTTCCTAATTCTCTTTCTCCTTTCGCACGTTCCGCGTTTTCTAAAGTATGCTCCACATTTTTATGGAAAGGATGATAAAAATCTTCTACCATATCACTCCATACTTCTTTTCCTTCTGCTATTTTATCAAATTCTTCTTCAATATTTGCGGTGAAGGAATAATCCATCACTTTCTCAAAATGCTGGTTCAGGAAATCAGTAACGACCAATCCCAGGTCTGTCGGGAATAATTTGGATTTTTCTGCCCCCGTTATTTCACTGGTTGTCTCTTTTTTTATTTCATTGTTTGGAGAGAGTTTTACGATTCTTATCTCTCTTTTTACTCCTTCCTTATCCTTTTTTTCTACATAATTTCTTTTAACAATGGTGGATATTGTTGGAGCGTAAGTACTCGGTCTGCCAATACCCAACTCTTCCATTTTTTTAACCAAAGCAGCTTCTGTATACCTGGCAGCATGCCTGGTGAATCTTTCAGTAGCCGTCATTTCTTCAAAATCCAGGGATTGGCCGATTGTAAGTGCCGGTAACCTGCTTTCACCACCTATATTTCCACCTTCTTCCTCCTCATCATTTCCTTCATTGTAAATTTTAAGAAAACCATCAAATTTCAGCACCTCTCCTGTAGCGGTCAGTTCATCGTTTGTTGTGCTGATCTTAATTTTGGCGGTTGTTTTTTCCAATACAGCATCACTCATCTGGCTGGCAATGGTTCTTTTCCAGATCAGATCATACAGGCGCGCGGTTTCCGGATCGGACAACTTGCTATTGCTCATGTCAGTGGGCCTGATAGCCTCATGGGCTTCCTGGGCACTTTCATTCTTATTTTTATAATTACGTATTTGTAAATACTTTTCTCCGTAATTTTTTAATATTTCATCCTTGCATTGATCTTTTGCAGTTTGGCTCAAATTCACACTATCGGTACGCATGTAGGTTATCTTACCACTTTCATACAGCTTTTGCGCAAGCAACATGGTTTTACTCACGCCATAACCTAATTTTCTACTCGCCTCCTGTTGCAAAGTTGAGGTTGTAAAAGGTGCTGCGGAAGTTCTTTTTCCTGGTTTTACTACAATATCTTTTACGGAATAAGTAGCGTTTTTGCAATTCTCCAGGAATTTTGTTGCTGCTTCAATATTTCTTTCCGTACCGTCTTCAGCCTTAAAGCTGATTCGTTTCCCGGATGGATCTGTTGCAGCAAGTTTTGCTTCTATTTTGAAATTATTGGTGGCAGTAAATTGATTAATCTCTCTTTCCCTCTCAACGATCAATTTTACGGCTACGCTTTGTACCCTTCCTGCGCTGAGCCCTCCTTGCATGCCTATTTTTCTCCAGAGAACAGGCGATAATTCAAAGCCAACTAATCTATCTACAACCCGGCGTGCCTGTTGGGCATTTACCAGGTCCATATTGATCAGCCTGGGATTTTCAATCGCCTTGTTGATAGCTGGTTTGGTGATTTCATGGAAAACAATTCTTTTGGTAGTTTTTACATCCAGTCCCAGAACTTCTGCAAGATGCCAACTGATACTTTCTCCTTCCCGGTCCTCATCCGAAGCCAGCCATACGGTCTCTGCTTTTTTTGCAAGCTGTTTCAGGTCTCTGACTACTTTTGCTTTATCATCAGGAACTTTATATCGTGGAGCAAAATTATTTTCAATATCAATGCCCATATCATCTTTTTCCAGATCGCGGATATGACCGTAACAACTCTTAACCTCGTATTGACTCCCAAGAATTTTTTCGATTGTTTTCGCTTTGGCCGGAGACTCCACGATCAATAAATTTTTTGCCATATTATCTTGTAATTTCTTTTTATTCTTTCTGAATATACCTTTTTTATCTAAAGGATCTCCTGCAATATTAGTTTAAAAATTAAAACTCAAATTTTTTGTTGAAAAAATTCTTCTTTTGGCTTAGCTTGTCCCTTCAAAAGGAACCATCATAAGACAGGAATAAATATATATCAGAAATCATAACAATTATTATTAATTAATCTCGTTTATACTATAGCTTTTTTTTAAGAAAGAATTGAAAATTGACTGACTAATTTAGTAAGTTTAAAAAATATTACCATGAGGATTGTAATGTTAGGTTCAGGTAATACCGCCACGGTATTATCTGCCCTGATAAAAAGAGCCGGACATGAATTAGTACAGGTTGTAAGCCGGAAAATAGAAAATGCCCGTTTGCTTGCTTCATTATATGGCGCTTCCGCAGCGTCTTTATCCGATGTTTCTTTTTCTGAAGCAGATATGTATATTGTGGCATTAAATGATGCAGTTTTAGACCGTATCGGAAAAATAGAAGGGTTAAAAAACAAATTCGTTGTTCATACTGCAGGAGCGGTCTCCATTAATTCCTTAAAAGATTGTTCGGATAAATACGGTGTTTTATATCCATTACAAACTCTTTCAAAATTCACAGAACACATTCCCGAAATTCCATTCCTGGTTGATGGCAATACACAGGAAATTTGCCATAAAATTCTGGGTTTTGCTAAAAGCCTTTCCGGAAAAGTGATTGAAGCAAATGATAAGGAACGTTTAGG
>JBBSUB010000114.1:0-12955 GCA_038235345.1 Chitinophagales bacterium | reverse complement strand
AACTTAAATCAGATTTATAGTTTTAATTGATTTACTTTATCAAAAGCACCACGCTTTAAACTCCAATAAATATGAAAAAAGCCCTGATCTGTTAAGAAAAGGGCTTTTATTTTTAAAAAACTACATGCCTTTAATACTTATCTATCCATAGAAAGATCAACGCTTTTTTCGCCTTTAGCGAACCTGTTTTGTGTGATTCGTACAGAAGCGCCCTGTTGGTATCCAATCTAACCGGCAATGCACTCACACACGGGGATTTACAAGCGCCGGTAATCATTCGCGCTTGCGACGAGGAGGCTAAACCAGACAATTTGTTCTCCAAAATGGAGAGTCTAAAATACTCATCAACGCCGATTATATTTTTTTGCATAATTCTAAAAAATATTGTTCCAGTGTTTTTTTTTCTTTTCTGTACGATTTCAAAATAAAAAAATCTGTTCAGGATGTATCTTCTTCAAAGTTCTGCTCTTACATCTGACCATTTTTTTTGAGGGAAATTTAAATTAATAGATAATCATTACAATAAGCTTTTAATTATATATTTGGTAACAGTTCCGGGAAAAAGAATCATCATTCCCAATCCTAAACGGGACTATTTTACCTAAAATTAAACTCAAACCTCTTTTATGAGAAAAGCAATATTGACTATTTTAACCTGGAGTTTTATAACTCTTTCGTTTGGGCAAAGCTCTTTTAAAAAGAATGACATTTATCTTGAAGCAGGTGGAAACGGGCTTTTCGGTTCCGTAAATTATGAGCGACAATTAACCAAAGAGCCAGGCCTTGGAGCAAGAGTTGGTATTGGCTTTTATTCTGAAAAAGCCTTCTATTTAACCATTCCTGTTGGCATCAACTACCTCTTCAAACTTAACAATGACCATTCATTCCTGGACGTAGGACTTGGCGCAACATGGACAAGAAAAAATGGTGAACTGTTCAGTAATAATAAATTTTCGAATGAGGACCATTTTGTAAACTTTATGCCAGGTATAGGCTACAGAAAACACACTGTAAACAATGTTATGTGGCGAATCAGTCTGACACCATTGGCGAATAAATTTACATTTGTTCCCTGGTTGGGAGTTTCTATTGGGAAAAGATTTTAAGGGTAGATAAGAACGATCTGCGGCTGAATTCAGTTTATTAAAGAATTGTACTCTTGAAATAATGGCTAAAGCATATATTTAAATTACTGAAATGATGATGCCAAATATGCCTTTGGCTTCAATACTGTGAGATGTATTTGAAATATAGCTTCCCTGTACCTGATGTCTGCCTGATCTGAAGTTGCCAAAGAATTCTGCCGCAAGTGTGTTTGAAAACTGATGTCCCGCATTTCCGCTTACATATGCGTTCATTCCAAATTTTGATAAAAGTTCCCTACTCCATTTTCTGGTTGCCTTTCTTTTGCTTTATTCAGGCGAATATATTTAACACCGGGCTATGCAAAAAGTCGAAACCCTGTGGCGGTTTCATCTGGTTCACCACTCTGATACAATTCTTGACATTTCCACAACCCTAAGAGATCATTCCCCGGAAAATATTATCAGGTTACCATTTAAATAGCTTGGGTTTTCTAAAGCGCAGCAGTATTCCGGGCTTTTATAATAAGGCAAATTATCCTGGTATTTACGACCCTGTTTGCACATATGAACGATGGTTTACCGGAGAAACTGAATACGGTTATAGGGCTCGTTTTTATAACACCCGAAATGCACCAGGTACTTCCTCATTATCAACAACCCTTTACAGACAGCAATTATGGGAATGTATTGAGTATTTGGGACAGATTTTTTTGTACCTTAAAAAAATTGGCGGCAAATGAACTGGACTTTGGTATAGACACATACATGCAAAATGAACAAAAATGGGAAATTTGAATCTCTTTTTAAAATTCATTTTGAAAGATAGAACAACAAATAACCGGGATTCTTAAAAACATTTATCAATAATTCATCCATGTTTGAACAGCTAAAAAAACTTGACAAGGAGATATTGCTGTTTATTAACAGTCACCACAATTCATTTTTTGACAGCGTCATGTGGTTTGCCAGTGATAAAACAAGTTGGCTTCCCTTGTATATTTTTTTAAGTATTCTTTTAATCGCGAAATATAAACAGGCTGCATGGTTCATGTTTCTGCTGATTGTTCCACTTATTGTAGCAAGCGACATGTTTACCTCTGAAATTCTCAAATCATTGACAGGTCGGTTGCGACCAAGCCATCACCAAGGTTTGGAAAACTTGTTGCATTATGTGCATAATTACCGGGGCGGATTGTATAGTTTTCCTTCCTCACACGCGGCCAACACATTTGCATTGATCACATATCTCTGTTTAATAACTTCCAAGAAAATAAAATGGCTCCCATATTTGCTTATTCCATTTGCGCTATTAGTATCCTATAGCAGAATGTATCTTGGAGTTCATTATCCTTCCGATGTTTTGGGTGGGATATTTATAGGCGCGTTTCTGGGATGGATCTTTTCCGAATTCTATTTTAAACTGAGTGATTCATTAAACAAAACAAAAGTAGCTAATGGCAATAAAAGCTTTTTAAAATAGCTTTTATTAAAAAAACAGATTTCCTTCAGTTTCAGATTATAAATTTACTACTGAACATCCTTCAATCACTTTTTTTAAACTTAAATAATATGCATTTCAAAAAATCATTTAATGTTATAGCTTTAATAGCCCTAAGCTTTTTTCTTATAAATTGTCGTAGCAATAGCTCCCAAAAAAATAGAGAACAACAATCTTATACGCAAGATTCGGTAAAAACAACGAATGCCTATACATCACCCTCCTATTCCCCTTTACCACCTGGAGAAATAACTTTGGATAAATTACCGAAAGGTGTAAAAGAATTTACCGGAAAATTTTATCCGGGTTATAAAATAGTTCACGCGGCATCCGATCCATTATGTGGCGGGGGTGATGCCATTGATGTTTCCGTTATGAAGAAAAATTCACCCGATTTTTCATTGATATTTAAACCCGATGGCAGTTTCGTGCAACAAGAGCAGGATGTTCCTTAAGCACCGCGTCCGGCAAAATAAAAGATGTTTTAAAAGCTAAATATTCTGGTTATACGGTAAGTAACCAAATTGAGAAACTGATACTGGCTGATAAGACGGAACAGTATCTTATTGATCTGACTAAGGGCACCATTTCAAAAGAGGTCATTTTTGATAACAACGGTACTGTTGTGTGTGAAAATTAAAAATCCCTCTATAAAAGTATAAAAATCTGATTTTCATTTTATAGAGCAAGTCCGAATTTATGTAATCAACGATATTAACAACGCATAAATGAATGAAAATTCTCACCAAAGCTTTGTTGATTGTACCTTAGATAATGCTTTTAATTAAAACCCAAAATTTCCTTTAATATGACAAACATCCCCTTCTATTTTTTTCTTTTAATACTGATAGTCTTTAATCCAACATCCAATATCCAGGTATTAACTCCCCCGAAAAAATGCGTATTGAGTATAAATAATAACGCTGATGAAATTATCGGAAAATGGATGACACTGGAAAATAATCTTGAAGTACAGGTTTTTAAACAAGATGACCATTTTCGGGCAAAAATTATCTGGTTCAAAATGGACGACACAACAATATCAATAAACACAATAATGGACGAAAAAAATCCTAATCCTGATCTCCGAAAAAGAAAATGGATTGGTATGGAAGTTTTACGCAGCCTGAAATACGATGCAGAAGACAAGGAATGGCAAGATGGGATTATTTATGATGCGAAGCATGGTAAAGAGTGGAAATCGGTAGCCTGGATAAATAATCAGGGATTACTAAAAGTAAAAGGCTATTGGGTTTTCAGGTGGATAAGCCAAACGTTGACTTTTAAAAAAGTGCTGTAAAACTGTTTGCTGATATCTCTTTTCGGTAAATTACTCTTCTACTTTTTATGTGAAATAAGTTTGTAGAGCACGGGGCCAGTTGTTATGATTACAAGAAAAATTACAATCACAAACAAATGATGCTTCAGAACAAATCCAAAGTTATTCAGGAATAATTTTTCAAGATAATGGCCGGCCATCAACACAGTGAAAACCCACGCTGTACTGCCTAAAATATTGTAGCGCAGAAAACGCTTCTTATCCATTTTTACAATGCCGGCTACTACAGAGCAAACGTTCTTAGTATAGGCAAAAACCTGGCTAATACTATAGCGATGCCACCATGTTTATCATAAAATTCCTTTGCCTGGTAAAGATGTTTTTTCTTAAACAACCAGGTGTCTTTTCGTTTAAAAAGTAATGGACCTGTTTTAAACCCAAACCAATAACCTAATTCATTGCCTACCACACCTGAATGACCCAGAAGTAAAGTGTTATTCCGGGAACTTTATTCATTCTTTCTTTCCCCGTGCTTGTTAATCCTTTTGAATAGTTTTCAGAAACGGGAAAATGTAAACTTTCCATAATTGTCTTTTTTATAATTAGATAGTACAAACCTACAAGGCAATGTTGAAGACAACCTGAAGCTGTATTTATATTAAACACCCATACTCCGGGAGTATACGTTTTGAAAACATTACTGTTCAGACTCCGTAAAAACGGGGCAGGCAGCTAACGCGTCCAGACCCTCCTTCTGAAAATTCATCCATTAACCTGAGCAGTATAATATCCCTGAGGAGTTGTTTTAACCTCTCCCCATTTTACTCCTAAACGATCATTTAATTGCTGGTTAAGATTGAATCCGGACTTCCCTGTAAATAGGTTTGCATTTATTCAGGCTTTACTAAACTATTTGCGGGATATTTTGCTTCCATTTCTTTCATTGCACTGGCTGCCCAATTTTCTATTAATAATTTTTGATCAGCATTTAATGAGGCATTTCGATGCGGCAATGTGTAAGAATATATAGGCATATCGCCACCTTTTACTTCTTTGCCTATTTCTTTAAACTTTTTATATCGCCTGTAAGTGGGATAGTTAGCAAATTCTGAAAAATTCAATTCTTTTTTACCTTCTACAATATGATCATCAAGAAACCACGCTACAGGCTGAATTTTTGAATACCATGGATAATGCGTTGTGTTGCTGTGGCAATCATTGCAGGAAACTTGCAGGATTTGTTGTACATCCTCAGGTACCTGCTGTACGGCTGTAATTTGATTGGACGCAATTTCTTCACCCGCATTTTTTGAAGGGCTTATAAATTGAATTATGATGAAAGCAATTATTAGTATAATCTCTACAATTTTTAATACTTTTTTCATGAGACTTATATTTTATGTGAAATATTCAGTTTAACTTATTCAACTCATCCTTCTGCTGGTATCCGAATATGAAACCGGGTGTGTGCTTTTAATCGTCATCCTTATCTCCTGCTTCACCTCCGTGGTTATTTTGAATGGCACCGGTAGCAATTTCAGTATGCCTTATCTGCCCGCCAAGGTATCCTGTTCTTGCTACCAGTCCGAAACTCACAAGAGAAAAAAGAAGAATAATAGTGGATGTGGATTTTGCAAATGGAATTTTAAAACGGCTCACTACTAATGCGATCAAAGACATTCCCCCCAATACAATCAAACTTATCAAAGCATACATAGCAGCATCCTCATGGATTTCAATCAAATTTTCCGTTACTCCTTGTAGGTGTTCAACAGCATCTTCAGCTCCTTCGCCTGTTAAGTAGGCGATACCCGCGCCTATGGCAGAAAGGATAAAAATAAAATAAGCTGCATTTTTTGTATGATTACTTTTCGTCCAAAGTCCATAAATCAACACAAGGGCGCCTATTATGGAACCAAAAACGGGAAGGTGTGTGATTAGCAAATGCAAATGTGCCTGGTTCATAGTTGTAAATTTTATAGTGTAATGATTTTAATAAATTATTCCCCTGCTGTCATTGAATTATCTCAGTATGCAGGTGCTTTTGCTTTTTATTACAACCACAAAGCGGCCTGCGTATCGTAAATAATTTTTGTATTCGCATCGTTAATGATTCTTACCGGCTTAAAAAAAGATGTCTCTTTATTTTTTTTATTCTTTTTTTCTTTCTTCTCCTTTTTTTCGTGTTCATCACTTTCTTTGCTGGTTTTTTTTGCAGTAGTGTCTGCGTTGTTTTGCACATGAGTTTTCATACGTGTATCCGCATTAGTGCTTCCGCAAGAGGATAGAAAAAAACTTCCTGCTGCCAGAAATGTAATTGGGATAATTAATAGCTTTTTCATTTTATTTTGTTTTAATTGTTTTGAATAAATTATAAAACAAAGATGCTATTGCGGTCCTTTACTATGCCTTTGTAGTTTCTTAAGATTAGCTAAAGATTATGAAGGGAATTTTAAAGAGAAAGTAGTGCTGCCCGGTACAGCGGATACGTTAATTACAATGTGTTGTAAATCTGCCAATTTTTTTACAATGGCAAGTCCTAAACCGCTTCCGGGAACCAGGGAGCTCCTGGAATCATCCGTACGATAAAAACGGTTAAATAAATAGGGCAACTGTTGTTGAGTAATTCCTGTACCATCGTTTGTAATGGAGAAAGTTTTGGTTTCATGCTCCCAACTATAAATAATTTTTCCATTACTTGCAGCATATTTTACTGCGTTGCTGAAAAGATTGTCTATTATTACAGATAAGAAAAAAGTATCCCCTTGAACTGAAACGGATTCAGAAATAGCTGATGTAAGGAGTAATTCCTTTTTTTGTATTTGCTTTTCAAATTTTAATTCCGCGTCCTGTAATAGTTTATTTAGATAAACGGTTTCTTTTTTTACGGAACCGGATTCAAGACGGGCAAGTTGTAATAATTGGTCCAGTAATCTATTTAGCCTATCCGTTTGAAAAATCACTTCTTTTATTTTTTCCTCATACTGTGCCGGCTCTCTCTTTTTGCGAAGCAATACTTCCAGCGTGCCTCTGATGGCCGTAAGTGGTGTCCTTATTTCATGAGAAGCATCTGCAGTAAATTGTTTTTGCTGTTGAATGCTGATGTCAATTCTACTTAGTAATTCATTGATTGTTTTTGCCAGTTGGTAAATTTCATCTTCATTTTCGGGTAAGGGCAACCGGGTATCTATATTGGAATCATTAATGCCTGCTGCTGCACGGATTAACTGATGTACCGGTGCGATAGATTTAGAAGCAGCAAAGTAAATAACTACATAAAGAATCAGTAAAAGAATAGGAAATGAAATGCAAAGGGTAATGAGCAGGTTATATAAAACATTGTATGATTCCTGCTGTGAAACACCTATCGTTAATTGACCGGTAATTTCCCCTTCATCATTCTTAATAGGAAATTGACCAAGCCGGAGCCTTTGTTTATCTATGTGAGCATTATAAAAATAGGCTTTCTCATTTCCCGGTTTAGCTAAAAAATGATTTGATTGTAAGTTGGCTGTTTTGAATATCATCCTGTCCCTGTTATCCACAATTTGGATAAAGGTTGGGTTAGCTTCTATTTTCTTATGTTCATTTTCTTCCCACTTCTGCATTTTTTTGGTGATAATCTTGTCCCCTTTCCAGTCGAGTGTTTTTAAAATCACTTCCTTCTCCATTAAAATATCACTATCCAGGTGGCGGTAGGAGCTTACATTTACAACTGCGTAAATAATAATAAATACAAAGGCCGTTGTTATAGCAACAGCAAGTGTGTTAAAAAGTGCAATTCGTTTTTTGAAACTAAGCTTCATTAATTTTCATTTACACGGTAACCAACACCTCGTATGGTTTGAATGAAAGATTCTTTACCTTTTGTATCCAACTTTTTCCGCAGGGCGTTGATAAAAACATCAATCACTGAAGTGTCTTTATCAAAATGAATATCCCATATCTTTTCGATGATTCTTGAACGCCTGCTTACTTTTCCTTTATTACGAAGCAGGTACTCTAATAAGGCAAATTCTTTTTGAGTGAGTTCTATGGGTTGGTCATTTTTTGTAACAGTATGAGCATCTGTATTCAACACTATACTTCCGGTTTCAAAAATAGTTTGTTCACCTGTTTTATTTCGCAGCAGCACTCTTATACGGGCAAGTAATTCTTCAAATGCGAATGGTTTTTTCAGGTAATCATTAGCGCCGGCTTCCAAAGCAAAAACGGTATCATCAACGGTATCCTTAGCCGTTAAAAAAATAACCGGGATCGTTTTGTTTTCTTTACGAATGCTTCGGCAAATTTCAATCCCGCTAACACCGGGCATCATCCAGTCCAGCAGAATAATATCATATTCATTCAAATTAATCATGGCCATTTCAAGTGCCTCCCTGCCATTCGTTGCTAAATCAACGGCAAAGCCTTCTTCTTCCAGTCCTTCTTTTAAAAAACCGGCAATGGCCGCTTCATCCTCTGCTAAAAAGATTCTCATTTTGTCAAGTTAAAGAAAATTTAATCGTTGTTTCTATTTTTCGTCATAGTTTGGAAAATCCGGTAAGGAAATTTGAAATCTGCTCCGTGTCTATATACCAATTGTCCTCCCAAATATTAGCAAGTAATACCATCTTGATTTATAACATAGGCCAAAGGTTATTTTGTAAATCTTAGAGGTTATTATACCGATATAAAAGTTGTTCGGACCTTTTATAATTTACATTCGGTATAAAATGCTGATAGTAAGAAAATGGAGACTGATGAAAATAATCTTCTTTATAAAAGAAGTTTATTACATCAAATAAATATCCTATGACTAATAAAGCAATGGAGAAGTGGATTACAATTGCATGAAGATGTGTCGCGGAAATCATAAAAGTAATTTTTTACAAAGGTGGTGAAGGGGTCATTTGGAATGCCTTAATTCCTCCTTAAGGTTAGCTTAAGAAAATCAAATAGAAAGCTATAAGTCCGGTGAATAGGGAGAAATGATACTTTCATGTCTCGTGACGTGTTTTGATCTATGGCATCTGATAAATGATTGTATACGGTAAGCCTTTAGCAATGTGTTGAACGATGAAATCTTTCTCATTTACGACCTGGCAACGATACCTGTTTTAATTTTAAAGGCAGGTAAGGAGTTCTGAATCTTTAAACCTCTTGAATTATTATTTAAAAAAATTAAGTCGAAAATATTTTTTTTACAAAAACGATGGTTTATTTAATTAGTATGAAACTAAAACCTCCTCTCCAAACGCTGTTTCCAACCCGAACGTCCCTATAAATTCTTCAGTGAAAAAAGTCGAATGATCAAATTGGAGTTTTCAAAATAGTTAATGATAATTTATTTTGAATTGTAGCATTCATTACACGTAAAGAATCAAGTACCACTCTCCCCTGCTCTTTTCAAATGCGGAACTTATTTTCCAATCTTCCTTCTCAACAATTGCGCATTGATCGCGACTATAATCGTACTTAGACTCATTAATACCGCACCCACTGCCGGACCAAGTACAAAACCAGAAGAATACAAAACGCCTGCTGCCAGAGGGATAGCAAACGCGTTATAACCGGTTGCCCAAACCAGGTTCTGTATCATCTTTTTGTAAGTGGCTTTTCCAAATAAAATAAGCTTGGCAATATCCTGCGGGTTGCTGTTGACCAGGATAATATCGGCTGTTTCTGCGGCGACATCTGTACCGGATCCAACAGCTATTCCCACATCTGATTGTGCAAGGGCAGGTGCATCATTTACACCATCACCCGTCATGGCAACAAACTCCCCTTTACTTTGCAGATCCTTTACAATTTGTACCTTTTGATGTGGCAGCACTTCTGCAAAATACCCATCTAACCCTAAGTGATCACTTACCGCTTTTGCTACTTTGTCGTTATCTCCCGTTGCCATCAGCACTTTTATACCATTCTTCTTAAACACTTTAATGGCTTCAGCACTTTCGGGCCTTATCTCATCTGCCAGAGCAATATATCCGGCTAGTTTTTCATCTACGATAATGAACACGACTGTCTCTGCTTCGCTGCTATAGGCATCTGCAGGCATCTCTATATTTTTTTCTTTCAGGTAGCCGGGACTAACTACTTTTATATCCTTTCCTTCTACTATTGCTTCCACACCTTTGCCTGTTAAGGCATTAAATTTTTCAACTTTAGGAACGGTGATCTTTTTATCCTTTGCTTTACGTACTATTCCAACAGCAATCGGGTGCTCCGAACTTTGTTCCAATGCCACAGAAAGCCGTAATAATTCATCTTCGGAAAATTGTTTGTCAACCGATACAATGCGGGTAACGCCAAAGTCACCCTTTGTAAGGGTGCCTGTCTTATCAAATAAAAGGGTGGTTATCTTTCGTGAGTCTTCAAAGGCAGTACGGTTTCGTATCAAAAGCCCATTTTGTGCAGAAACTGCCGTAGAGATAGCAACTACCAAAGGAATAGCCAGGCCCAATGCATGTGGACAGGCAATGACCATAACAGTTACCATTCGTTCCAATGCAAACACGAAAGGAAATCCTAAAATTAACCATACAGCTAATGTTCCGAAACCAATTGCAAGCGCAATGTAAGTGAGCCATTTTGCCGCCCTGTCTGACAGGTTTTGCATTTTTGATTTTGACTTTTGTGCTTCTTCTACCAGGGTAATTACTTTATTTAAATAACTGTCTTTTCCGGTATGCTCTACTTTCACTTTAAGCGAGCCGTTACCATTGATAGAACCGCCAATTACTTTATTTTCAATTTCTTTTTTTACTGGTTTAGATTCGCCGGTGAGCATAGCTTCATTCAAATAACTGCTTCCTTCTATAATGATACCATCCGCAGGCACCTTTTCGCCCGGCTTTATCATGATCACATCGTTTATTGCAAGCACATCCAAGTTTACATCTTCTATTTGTCCATCGGCCTTTACTCTATGGGCTTCGGCAGGCATCATGCTTACCAGTAATTGCAATGCCTTAGAAGCACCAAGCACAGATTTCATTTCAATCCAATGACCAACCAGCATAATTACTATCAATGTGCCTAATTCCCAGAAAAAATCAACTCCGGGCAACCCAAAAACGGTGGCAGCGCTGTAGAAATAAGCTACAGAAATGGCCATAGCTATTAGGGTCATCATGCCCGGTGATCTTTCTTTAATTTCCTCTGCAAATCCTTTTAGAAATGGCCAACCGCCCCAGAAATAAACAAAAGAAGACAAAGCCAGTAGGATGTATTGATTTCCCGGTAATAACAAACTATATCCAAAGAAATCCTGGATCATGGGTGAAAAAATAAGTATTGGTATAGTTATTATTAAACTCACCCAAAAACGTTTTTTAAAATCCCGGATCATCATTTTATGATGGTCGTGCCCTGCCATTCCCATCGGGATAGCTCCATGATCCATTTTACTATGATCCATCTTGGAATGTTCTTCCTTGGTCATGTTCATTTTGGAATGATCCAACTTGCTGTGATCTATCTTACCATGTTCATCTTCGGTCATGTTCATTTTTTTAGAGTCATCTTTCTCTGATGATTCATCGTTAGTGGACCCTTTTTCCGAAGATATTTCTTTTTCCTTTTCTTCATTCGGAGATTCCTCTTTTAAAGTTGCCTCCTTCAGTTGCCCGTTCGGAACAGCCACTTTTGCTGGCCCTGTTTTTGGAATATCCGCCTTAGCATTATCCGTTGTAGTTGTAATCTTCGACTCGTCGCCTTCTATATCGTTATTGGGAGTATTGTTATCCATAGTTATTAATATTATTCTGTTTAAACTTTATTTGTAACCTTTTTTTGAGTCAAGGCATTTTATTGATTAATATCTTATTTTAAAGGTCTATTTTTCAGCCCCCCATATTCCTTCCTAATCTTCAGCCGCACCCATTTTTTTTTGCGTCATCTTTATCTGAAGATTTCATTTGAGCTTAGGGCTTTTCTGAAACTTCCTATTCCTTCATTTCTTCTTTCGGAATTTCCGTTTGTGGAGCGGCTTATTCAGAAAAGGTTAATTTTATCCGCACTCATTTTTACCTGTTCTTCTTCTGTTATGTCCATTTGGAAGCCAGAGCATCCGGAATGGATCTGTCAACAAAAAACATCATCAGGCAAAAGCAGTTTTCTTGCCCTTCCTGCATTTCCAAAACGCCCAACTGGAATGCCGCCTTATTTTATCTTACATTTTTCAACCATGATGGTTCTATAACACAAGGGGGAAAGGCAGTACACATTAAAGGCAATAACAAGAAGGCTTATTTGAGAGTTTTTAATTTAAAGTGTCTCCTAAAATCTTCTTGGTTTAACAACTACTGCATTTTTTTTAAAGAAAATAAAGCTATCGTTTGCCGCAGCTCATGATAGCTTCATACGCTCAAATTTCTCTTTGATGATTTTACTTTCGACGTATGCCTCTCCAAAAAAAGACAATTATGAGAATAACAGCAATCGGAATTATCCACATACCCCAACCCATGCCCCATCCCCAGGAATGATCGTTCATCATTTTATTTGTTTTTAGTGATTAATTAATATAGAACTAAGTTACCATTTTAGTATCTTATTTAGTTAGTATCTTATTTAAATTATGGCATCCCTCCAGTTTTAAACCAATAACTCAGGCCATAAGGCTTTTCCACCGCAAGTGCCAAAAGAATGTATCGATTGTCTGGCAATAAGAAATTATAACCAGCGAAATCCTGGATCATTTGCGAAAAAATAAGGATAGGTATGGTTATGATTAAACTCATCCAAAACCGTTTTCTAAATTCTCTGATCATCATTTTATGATGGTCGTACCCGGTCATGCTCACCGGGATGTCGCCCTGATTGGAATAATCCATTTTAAGATAATCCATCCTTTCATTTATTTTTTCGGTATGGATCGTGAAACTTATCCAGGGCATTTTTTTTTCATATTATATCTCCATTGACAGTATTAAAAAAAAGTGGCTATATTTTTTGATGCGATTTATTTCAGCCCTAATTCATTTGGTGTCCATGCTTGCTGGCGAGCGGATGTTTCACTCCTCACCTTACTCACTTCTTCTGACGAAACAGCACCGGCTGTATTTTCAGGCATGGAACGAATATAGGTTAACGTAGCAGAGATTT
>JBBSUB010000113.1:0-13026 GCA_038235345.1 Chitinophagales bacterium | reverse complement strand
TAAAAGACATGTAGTGTATATTTTATACACTACAAAATGAGATAAAAAAATAGAAATCACCAAATTTTTCTTACCCATAAAGGGTTTCAGACATAAAATTTGTGTAGTGTATAAAACAGGGGCTAAATTTGGGTAATTAATAAACTTCGCATGAGAACATAACCCGTTCTTTTATTTCCGTCGATAAATGGATGATTCATCAAAATGCTCTCAATTAATGATGCTGCCTTACTTACAGGTGTGGGAAATAATTCCTCAGAATCAAACGTTTGGAAAGGTCTTGCAAGAGCAGAATCTAATGCTGATAGATCTCTAATTCCATGAGATCCCCCAAATATTTTTATAAGTTTTTTGTGAATTTCTTCTACTTCCTTTATAGAGATCATTGAGCAAGTTTGGTTAATAATTCTCTGTCTTCATTCAGGATTTTGTTTAACGAAGAGCTCAGTGAAATCTGTCTTTCTTTTTTTATATCTAGCATCTTAAGAAATATAAGAAGCTCTTCCAATGCTTCATCGGAGAATTGGTCCAAAACCTTACTTATTTCAACTTTAATTTCTTCCTTTGACATGGTAACATCTTTAAATTTCAATTTACAACTTTTTAAAATTAAATACCCCTGCTATCTTTAGTATCGCCATGAACTAAAAGTTTCGTTGTCCTGAGTTTTCAACTCAGGACATTTAGAATGAGAATAAAATTTATCAATTCGCCAATTTATAAAGGTTATTATATATAGTTTCAATTCTTGTTACAACTCCTAATTCGGAATCAAAATTTTGTGCACTATATATTCCAATTAAGATTGTAGATAGAGAAGATAGAAATTGTATTCCGCCTTTCTGGTCACTTATTTTATTATCTCTAAATACTACAGGGGAACCTGACATTCCCTTTCTGGTTGTTGCATCAATGTAAAATGTGGAAATTCCAACATTAAGAAAATTCGGTTCACTGGCTATAGTACCACTCTTCCAGATTGGATAAAAATTGTCTGTATTTTGGGGATAACCAATAACAAATAAATTTTGGCTGTTATAAAGAGGTATATTTCCCATTGTAGTTGAATCATATCCGTTTATCTTGAATTTAGAAATTAATTTATTAATCCCAACAATCGGAATAGCTACTACATCAAGCAGAGAATTACTATTCTTTTCGTCTTCATATATTTTGAAATACAATTGATTTCCTTTCGCATCTTCTAAACCTAAAGTCTCAAATTTAAAACTTCCCAATTTTTTATCATATAGCCTAATTTTAAGAATGTCAGGTAAGGAGTCTCTAATTGGATCATTTTTATGCACTCTCTTAAATTCGTCTGTATGATATTTCCCACCTACAACATGATTGTTTGTAATCAAATAAATAGTATTCTTTACTTTTAAAAAAAAACCAGTCCCAGCCCATAAAGGTTTTGAGCCCTTTTGTGCTTCGATGTAAATACTGGCTAAAGAATTAAAATCCACTAGGGTTTCGACTTCCTGACTATAAGAGTTTAGAGTGAATGACACCATAAAAAGTAATGTAAAAAGTTTTTTCATTTGATTGTTTAAAATTCGTAAATCTATTAACTTCCTATTATTAAAATCTTCCCCCTGCTATCCTTAGAACCATCACCCCTCCTAAAAGTGCGCTATCCAAAGTTTTTAACTCGGGACGTTTATGCCCTCAAAGTAACCATTCAATTTTTATTAAACCACATTGCTTACCATAGTAATAATCTCTGGCGCTATTATAAATATATTTTTCGGTTTTTTATTATTCCCTGGCCCGCCAAGTAATGATGTAGTAATATTTAATTTCATTTTTCAATTCTAATCACATATTTCTTAGCCAATATTTTCCTTTCTGAAAAAATTAATTACCCACCAAACCCACATACCTAAAGGCCATTATTGAATTTATCATCCTTCCAGGTGTCCGGATTATTTATGATATAATCAGATATACGCTGATATTCTTTATCGTTGCGAATAATATGGTCATGAAAACGGGATTGCCATTTAAATTCTGCGTTTATTTTCCGGATTTCAAATGAACATCTCCCCTTGTACCATCGAACGATTTTGGAAATATTATCGTTCAACATCGGATTTTTGTCGCCCGCGAAACCACCGGGTTGTTTTTGGGGGTTTTGTTGTAGAGACGCGATTGATCGCGTCTCTGAATCAGACGCAATAAATTGCGCCTCTGGATCAGGCGCGATAGATTCCGCGTGGTTGGGATCAGACGCGATAGATTGATCAGACGTAATGTGGTCAGACGTAATGTGGTCAGATGTAATGTGGTCAGACGCAATGTGGTCAGACGCAATGTGGTCAGACGCAATGGGATCAGATGCGATGTGTTCAGACGCGATGGATCGCGTTTCTGGATTAGACGCGATGAATCGCGTGTCTGGATCAGACGCAATAAATTGCGTCTCTACAGGAACGGGTGGTTTATCGATAATAATAATTCCATGAACATGATTAGGCATGACGATAAAATCACCCAATTCTGCAAATGGAAATCGACCGGGAATTTCCTGCCAATACTGATAGGCCATTTCGCCATCGGGGGACGTAGAGACGCGATTAATCGTGTCTCTACCGCGGACAATTTCCCCAAAAAAATGTTGACGGTTTTGTGTGCAGATCGTAATGAAATACGCTCCGTTCCAACCATAATCCCACCATTGTGCACGGGCTGAAGATATCCTGTATTTGTTTTGAAATTTATCCATGGTATTCTATCCTGTTTGCCTTTTCCGTATAGCCTTCGTTGATAAAAGGTTTTCGGAATTCTGGTGAATAATCATTCAATTTTTCATAGGTTCATACAGAAAATTTGTACGATGCATTTTTCACAATATTCTGCCGTCATTCCTATTTAAGAGAAAAATATTATAATATCATAATATAAATATAGGGTAACCAATTTATATATTCATCAAATAAAAAATATATACTTCTCTTTAGATTTAATTTCATTTTATCAGTCTGCTTTGCATTACTATCAAAACATTTCAAACTTTTAACTATTATTACAAAAACCCATTTTGCCATTTAATCCCCCAACATGAACAAAAATCCTGGTTTCAAAAGAGTGGATATTCTGATAACCCTCATTTTACTGTTTACCGGTTCCAACTCCATTGGCCAGGATTTAAATTTTCTGTTTAAAGGCGGAGAGGAAGGCTACGCCTGCTTTCGCATTCCAGCAATGGTGACAACTGATAATGGAATCATCCTGGCATTTGCGGAAGCAAGAAAAAATAGTTGTGGCGATGTGGGAGATATAGATCTGGTTTTAAAACGGAGTTTCGACGGCGGCAATACCTGGACCGGACTGCAATTAATCTGGAGCGATAGTACCAATACCTGTGGCAATCCTGCACCGGTGATTGATAAAAAAACAGGAAGAATCATTTTACTAGCCTCCTGGAACCTGGGTACTGATCATGAGGCGGATATTATCGCGAATAAAAGTAAAGACATGCGCCGGATCTTTGTTCTCTCATCAGGGGATGAAGGGGAAACATGGAGCAGTCCGGAGGAAATAACAACGGATGTAAAGCAGGATAACTGGACATGGTATGCGACCGGTCCCGGTTCCGGTATTCAAATCCAAAAAGGAAAATATAAAGGCCGTCTTGTTGTTGCCTGCGATCATGTGGAGGCACAAACAAAAAAGGGATTCTCTCATACCATCTTTTCAGACGATGGCGGTAAAAAATGGCAATTAGGTGGAACGACTCCGCAGGATAAAGTAAATGAATCTTCAGTTGCCCAACTTCCGAATGGTGATCTGATGTTGAACATGCGCAATTATAGCGATGTAAAATACCGGCAGGTATCCATCAGTAAGGATGGGAATAAAAGCTGGTCGGATCCAAAACCCGATACCACGCTCATAGAACCGGCATGCCAGGGAAGTCTGATCCAATATAGCTTCAAGAAAAATAAGAAATGGATGGCTTTCTCCAATCCTGCCAGTAAAACATCACGTGTAAACATGACTGTACGGTTCAGTAAGGATGGTGGCAAAACCTGGCCTTTGAGTAAACTTTTGTATGAGGGGCCTTCGGCATATTCTAATTTAACCCAACTGAAAAACGGTGAAATCGGTTGTCTTTTTGAAGCAGGATATATGAGTGCTTATGAGGGGATTGTGTTTCGGAAAGTGACGATTGGGGATTTGGGATTTTAGATTTTAGATTTTAGATTGGGGGTTG
This sequence comes from Chitinophagales bacterium, assembly GCA_038235345.1. GTDB lineage: Bacteria > Bacteroidota > Bacteroidia > Chitinophagales > Chitinophagaceae > Ginsengibacter. The sequence continues at coordinate 8,807 of JBBSUB010000113.1, read as the reverse complement.
TAATAATATTGAAGATCTTTTCTCCTCATAAGAATAAAATGAAAGAAAATACGCAGTAATTACAGATACAAAATTTTAATTTCAGAACTAAAAGCAATACAGGAAAGTTTTCAATTTATTGGGTAAATTTGCTATTAGCATTTAAGCATAAACAATAGTGAAGAAAATTGGTGATAAATTTTTTTTTATAGTCTTAAGTAAATAATAAAATATGGAACTGATAATAGAGTTGGACAAAATAGAAGATACTTCCAAGAAAAAATTTCTTCTGGAGACATTAAAGTTCCTGGGTATTCAATTTAAAACATCCCAAAAGCGACAAACTCCGGAACAGTATAATAAAGAACTTGAAGAGAACGATACCGAAATAGAAAATGGAAACTTTATTACCATGGAAGATTTATTAAAAGAAATGGAGCAATGGTAATTGTATGGAATTTGAAGGCTAAGCAATTAAAAAAGGCTTATCAGTTCATTTTAAAGGAATCATTTCAAAATGCCATAAAAGTTCGCCAGGAAATTATTGATGCTGTCTTGAGCCTACCCGAACATCCGGAAAAACACCATTCTGATAAGTACAAGAAAAATAACACGGATCATGGCGTGCATTCGAAATAAACCGTTACAGAGTTTCCTATAGAGTGAAAAAAGATCAGATTCGAATCATTCGTTTCAGGCATACAGGCCGATCTCCCTTGCATTATTGAATTGGGAAACAGAAAGTCTTTGAGAAATGAATTTTCATTTTATACCATTACAATATTTAAAAGATAAGGACAATAATACAATGGATGTGGTTATTCCCCGCTGTCTGACCCATCGGTGCTGACAGCCGCGGGCCTGGGTTCTTCAGAATTTTTCAGCTTTACCATATTCAACCTCCCTCACATTAAATTTCGCATAACTAAAATCACCTTTTTCTAATCTCCATATAACGTCAAAGGCTGTTGGGATAAATACATTATTTAATTCCTTGTAATTGGTTGCTTTAATCACCCAGGTTTCTAAATTCTTATCTCCCATATAACGCTTTGTTTCCATTTCGGTTATCTCACCAATTTCATTGAAAGTTATTTTGAAAAATAAGGAAAGTCCCATGTAATGAAACGTCAGTTTTGCTGTGTTTGTATCAATGGGAAACCACTGCAATTTTTCACTTGGTAAAAGATTTGTCGGATATAAAACGCTCTCTCCAAGCCAGCGAAGTAATTCTCCTTCATTGTATTTTTCACCTTTTGCATCTGCCACTTTAAACAGGGAAAAAAGGGTCACAATTAATCTGCCTTTGTCTGAAATATACATATCCCGGGCAACAAACATGGAGGTGGTGCCTTTCCAGATGAAGCCAGGTTTTTCCGTTGTGGCATATTGTTCTCCTGTTATGTTCATCCAGCCTTTATCAAGGTCTGTCTTAAATTGTCCATCGTGTTTAATTCTTGCATAACTTATGTAAGGCTGTCCTTCTTTTAAAACATGGTTGAAATACCGTTGAACAGGTTCCGGTAAGCCATCGAGTTGGGCTTTGTGATAGACATGGTTAGAACTATTTTTAGATTGAGCAAAAAGTTCTTTTACTTCTCTGTCGAACTTTATAGACAAATTTATTTTGCCCATAATCAGTATGACAACAACAACGGCAATAGGTATAAAAATATATAGCATAGGTTTTTTGTGTCTCATTTGTTCGTAACCGGGTTGGGGGCGCAATTTGTTTTATAGATATTTCTCACTTGTGGCAGCAGGGCAACAAAAATAAGCACGACTGCAAAAAACATATAGAAGGTATGCAACCAATGTACGACTGAAAGGAAAACCATTTGTAATTGTATCCAAATAATCAAGGCAAAGCCAATATAAATGCTAAATGACCAGGACCAATGCATGTCTTTAAAAAAATTAAATCGTTCAGCAAGTGTTGATTCCGGCTTTTTGAGTGAGGCTATTATCAACAGGATAGGTAAAAGACCAAGAACAGAAAACAATAGTATTCCGGGGAATAAAAAATTATTAAATGGTGAATGATCTAGCACCGATAAAGGCATACCCATCAATTTTCCGGATGGTGAAATGATAAAAATCCCTCCTCCTCCGATTGCTCCCAAGCCGAGAAATGCCAATAAGAAAAGAAGGACATTTCGTGTTTTTTTTGGTTGCTTTTCCATTTTGAAAATTGTTTCTGTATGACGGTTTGAAGTATGATGTAAAACGCCTGACGGGCTCAAATAAGTCAGGCGCTACTTTTCGATAATTCCTTTTTGAATAGTATCGCAAGCATCAACATTGATAACGGACCAGTAATAACCCAGGGCGTTGCAAGGAGCAATAATTTGTTGGAAAAATCAGGGTAGAAATAAACGAAGGCAATCAAAGGTGTGGTCAGGCTATGAGCAAGGAAAGTATATTTTACCCACTTTTGAAAACCTGTTCTTTTAAATACTGGTATTGCAAATAGTGTTGCAAACCCCATGGCTATATATCCGATTGCATCAAAATCCCAAAAGAGAGAATGCGGTGTTTGTTTCAGAATATTAATTTCGTTAGAATCTCCTTTCATGGTCATTGGGATGACCGTTCCTAATTGAACAACATAATTCGCAGTAACAAATATTAAATAAGTCACCGTAAATAGAACTGCCGCATGGCTCCAAAATTTCTTGTCCGGCTTTGTGATATGGTGTAGTGCAAGAATCTCCAACATAAAGGGAATTGTTATGCAAAGAGAAAATCCATAAATTAAAATTTCATCAAGCGGGAAGGTGAGAAAGCCTAAAACTTGTAAAGTCTGAACGATGCCAAATGCAGTGATTGCGATAAATGCACTAAGCCCCGACCAAAAACCGACTTTAAAAACTGTCCTGTTTAAGATGAAATTATTATAAGGATTATTTACATCCATGGGACTTGACATCTATTGAGTGGATACAAGGTAGTTTCATTTTACATCTAAAACTTTTATAATTATTGACAATTCCCCCGCCTTGGTTCGTTGCACACGCCGCAGTGTTTGTCATTTAAAAGTAATTGTGAATTTCAAATTGTATTTCTTAGGATTTATATGCTATGTATCCGAATTTTTATATCGATTTATTCTTGAAAAGGATAGAGAGTTGTTTCTTGTGCCATGAACCGGGGTGCAGCAAATGTATTCTCATTTTATTGCCCTTACTAAAATTGAAATTGTCAAAATACCAAGAAGCACAAAAGCAATTGTTCTTATCCAATTGGTTGAGAGGAGCAATTTAATTTTCACCTCATCGTATCCGGTGTTTGCCATATCCGATTGTAATTTTCGTTGCCACTTAACTGTCGAAACGAAAGCAATAATGTTTAAAGCAAGGGAGACTATAGCAAAATTGATTGACATAAAAGCAGGGCGGATAAACACTAACAGGATACTTAAAATAAGCATTATCATCCCTGGCAATACTGCCGGGATAAACGCCGCTTTATTATTCGCACGCATGTAGATTTTAAAATTCTCTTTGCCGACAAACGAATAAATACCATAATGCTGCAGTTGTAAACTCATCATATTGCCGGCATTATAAGCAGCAAGAAAAGTGTAAAGTCCAAAAATGAATAATTCCATTCTAGTATGTTGACATTATGATTTGAAATTAATTTCTATCCAACGTTGAAGACTTAAAGGATTTGGGAATTCCTTCCTGGTCAAGGTTACATCTTCGATTGAAAAAACGCTTTTTTCATTCATCCATTTAAACATTTTAAACAGACCATTTCCCAGGAATAATCTAGTTATGAGGGCGGGCAATTTTTTATAGACAATTTTTTTGTTCAACGCTTTAGAAAAAATTTCAGCTACCTCCTGCGTGCTTAATTGCTCTGTTGCCAAAGGAATGGTTTTACCTAAATAATTATCGTTGTTCTGAAATATTTTGGCGGCAGCTTTTCCGATGTCTTCTGATGCTATGTATTGTTGGACTGTGTTCCTGTTAATGGGTTGTACCAATTTCCCTTTTAGTATTCCCTTTTTTACCTGCGGTATTAAAAAATTTTCATACAAGGAAGTAGGTCTGAGAATAGTAAAGGGTAAACCAATTTGCCTGATATGGTTTTCAATTTTGAATTTGCTATCCATATGAGGAACTCCTGTATTAAGGTTAGCGGCAAAGACGGAAGAGTATAAAAAATGCTTTATGTTGATCTCTTTTCCAAGATCTGCTAAAGCAATTCCCTGGTTCATTTCTTTATCAACTCCGTTTTCAAAACTTTGTACACTGAATATTCCATAAATATCTTTCAAATGTTCCCGAAAAGTATCCGTGTTGTTTAGGTCGCCATTTATAAGTTCGATGTTTAAATTTTTTAAATTTTGAGATTTGGGTGATTGTATATTCCTTGTAAGCACTTTTACAGTGAAACCTTGCTGCACTAAATTTCTTGCAACTGCACCGCCCTGGTTGCCGGTTCCGCCGGTCACAAAAATTGTTTTATTATTTGTCATGGCTTGTAAGTATATAGAATTACGAATAGGGTCGTTCAGTTTGCAGGCATCACTTCGACTTTACACTGCGACGGTATTAGAAACATTCAATTTAATAACCAAGGTTAAATTTAAAGATAAATCTTCATTATTTATACGTTTTACGGAGTTATTCCTGAGTGGGATTGAAATTCGAAGGAGAAAACCGGAGGTGGATATAAAGTTATCGTGATTAAGAATAGGGTTGTGTATTAAAGCATTTTACCACAACTTTATTTGAAGACATTAAAATCAAGTTGCGCAGGCAGTACCTCAAAGCTCATTTCATTTGCTAATTTTTACTTTTATCATTCTCTTTAAAAGTCCTTTTCTTTTGGACTTAAACTATGAAGACGCAGATCACGAAGGAAAATAAATAAAACTCCGCTTCTCCCTTTATTTGCTTTCTGTTTCCGTGATATCTTGTTTTCCTTTTAAGAATAAGTATTTAAAGGTGGAAATTTAAAAATTGTACTTAAATCACCTATAAGGTTGAAGATAGGTGATTGGCAGTTTAAGAGAATGAACGTAGCGAAGCTGCTTAAATACCACCGGTTTTAAAAATTTTAAAAGCAATTTCTAAACCACCCATAAAGTTTTCCCTTATAAAAAAGGAACAACCCTTAATTTTAAGGCATAAAACAATTCATCATGAAAAAAGTTCTCTCCTTCTCTATTTTTCTCTTTAGTACGATTCTTAGTTTTGCGCAAAATGCGGATAGTACCTGGTTTGTCAATAACTATACAAAAACAGAAGTGATGATTCCAATGCGGGATGGCGTAAAACTGTTTACTGCTGTATATACGCCAAAGGACAATTCCACGAAACACCCGTTTATGATGCAACGCACACCTTATTCCAGCGGCCCTTACGGCCCGGATAAATTTGCTAATTACTGGAATCCGTACTTAATGAATTATGTAAAAGAAAAGATGATTTTTGTAAAGCAGGATGTTCGGGGAAGATACATGAGTGAAGGCGTATTTGAAGATGTACGGCCTTTCAATAAAAATAAAAAAGGGAAAGAATTTGATGAAGCAAGTGACACCTATGATGCCATTGACTGGCTGGTAAAAAATATTGAAAATAACAATGGCAAAGTAGGTATTTCCGGGATCTCGTATCCCGGATTTTATTCGACGCAAGCTGCAGCCAGTGGTCATCCGGCTTTGGTGGCGGTAAGTCCGCAGGCACCTGTAACTGATTGGTTCATGGGTGACGATTTTCACCATAACGGGGCATTCTTTGTAATGGATGGTTTTTCCTTCTACCCGTCATTTGGCCAGCCACATCCGGAACCATTGACTTCATACCCAAGAGGATTTTCATTCCAATCGGATGATAACTATAATGCTTACCTGAAAACAGGTGCTTTGAAGAATTTTTCTACGTTAATGGGGGATAGTATCGCCTTTTGGAAAGAACTGTATAGCCATCCAAATTACGATGCCTGGTGGCAGGAAAGAAATGCACGTACTGCCCTTTACAATATAAAACCTGCCATGCTTTGGGTAGGCGGACTGTTTGATGCTGAAGATTGCTTTGGCGCCTGGAATGCCTATAAAGCAGCCGAAAAGCAAAGTCCCAAAACGAACAACCGTATTGTTATGGGACCCTGGTATCACGGCCAATGGACAAGAGACGGAAGCTTTTTAGGAAATGTACGCTATGGTGTAAACACGTCTAAATTTTACCAGGATAGTTTAGAAGTACCTTTTTTCAAACATTATCTTTTAGATGGTGCAGCTCCCGATCTTGCAGAAGCTACCATCTTTTTTACAGGAGAGAACAACTGGAAGAAATTTGATGTATGGCCTCCGGCAAATGTGGAAAATGTGCCTTTTTATTTAGGCGATAATGGAACGATTACTTTAAACAATAAAGGAAATGCGGGCAAACCGTTCGATGAATATATCAGTGATCCGAAAAAGCCTGTTCCCTATACACAGGACATCCATTTCAGACGCACAAGAGAATACATGACGGACGATCAGCGCTTTGCTTCCCGCCGGACGGATGTGCTCACATTTGAAACAGATGTACTGGCCATGGATGTAACGGTCGCCGGGCCTGTTATTGCTCAATTGATGACTTCTATCTCTACAACAGATGCTGATTTTGTCGTAAAATTAATTGATGTATTCCCGGATGATTTCAAATATCCCGCTACTTACGCGGGGAATGACAAAGACTATCCCATGGGCGGTTACCAGATGCTGGTACGGGGTGAAATCATGCGCGGAAAATTCAGGAATAGTTTTGAAAAACCCGAGGCGTTTGTTCCCGGAAAAGTAACTGAAGTAAAATGGACTTTACCGGATGTGGCACATACGTTTAAGAAAGGCCACCGCATTATGATCCAGGTGCAAAGCAGTTGGTTTCCATTGGTTGATCGCAATCCACAGAAGTTCCTGGATATTTATAAAGCAGATGATTCCGATTTTCAAAAATCAACGATTAAGATATTTCATGACGGGGTGAATGCGTCGAAGATTATGATGCCAATATTGAGGTAGTAGGTAGCAGGTTGTAGGTTGTAGGCAAGAGGCTACAAGGCTGCCAACTTAAGGCTGCCAACTTTTCAAAAGTTGGCAGCCTTTTTTATTTAAGGAACTATTGATTATGTCACCCGTTCGAGGTATTGAAAGAGATTGGCAAAAACAGGCAATACTGATAGATATGTCAGAAAAAAATAACGCAAGTAATGTGTCAAGCAGGAAATGACACCGCGTAGTGTAGAGACGCAATGAATTGCATCTGTACGGTTTTTTATATCAGGAGATAACCAAATTCGAGTGTAGAGACGCAATGAATTGCGTCTCTACGGGCACCGAAATTAACGCAACCTTTAAAATGTATTCGGCTGTTCCTAAAAGGTTGCCAACTTTCGAAAAGTTTGCAACCTGAAACCTGACACCTAAAACCTGACACCTAAAACCTGAAACCTCCTACTGAAACACCCTTATATAATCCACAATCATCCTCTGCGGCAGCAAAGTCGTCGCATCCGGATTACCCGGCCAGTTACCGCCCACTGCTACATTGAAAATGAAAAAGAAGGGTTTATCAAAGGGGTAATTTCCAGTGACCTGGGATTTATTTGCTGTATAAAATTTTACGTCATCGATGTACCATTCCATTTTATCGCTGGTCCAGAGGAAGGTAAACACATGGAAGGTTGAGTAGAAATCTGCCGCAGGCAAAATGTATTCTCCACCAATATGGGTGCTTTGTCCGCCTACATTCCCCCAGTGAATAGTTCCGTAAGTTTTATTGGGTTGATGGCCTAATAATTCCATGATATCGATCTCCCCGCTTGCCGGCCAGGGCGTAGTGCCGATATTACTTCCCAGCATCCAAAGCGCCGGCCACACGCCTTGCCCTTTAGGTAATTTTGCCCGGATATCAATCCGACCATAAGTAAAATCTTTTTTACCGTATGTCGTTAACCGGGCAGAGGAATATTGATTGGTGCCAATGGTTTCCTTGCGTGCTTCTATCACAAGATAGCCGCCGCTGGTTACAAAGGAATTTTTCGGACTGGATGTATAATTTTGCAATTCATTATTTCCCCAACCGCCGCCACCACTCTCATAATTCCAGGAAGCCGTATTGAGTTTATTGCCGTCAAATTCATCCGACCATTTCAGCGAATAACCAGGATATGAAACCGGCGTAGAATAGCCGGTGTTATCAACAGAAAGCCAGGTCCCATTGCTCATGATGGTGCCTGTGCCTTTTGCGGCTCCGAAAAGTTTTGCATTAACCGGATTACTTAATTGCACATAAAAAATCTTATCCTCCATTCTTGTACTATCACCCGTTACTTCCACATCAATGACACTACCAGACTGATTTGCAGCGATTGTCAGGCTGCCTGTCCTGGTAACATAATCTATTCCTGCTTTGGCAGTGCCATCCACGGTGGTATAATTAACTGTAATGGGATTGGAAGAAAGATTCTCCACATTTACAACAAAATGAAATAGAACTTTATCCTTATTGGCCCGTTCCATTTTTACGTCTGTCACGCTCAACAATGAATTTGTTTGTGGAGCCGGCTTATCATCTTTTGTTTTTCCGCAGGAAAAAAGCAGGACGGACATTGCCAGGAAAGGGAGTATTTTAAAATCCTTCATCATTCAATTTTTTTAAAAAGATACTTGTGCAAATACAGGAAAGTGATCGGATGAAAACCGCCCAATCCAGGACTGAGAAAAGGTCGCATGTTTTAAAACACGCACTTTATTTTTTATAAAAATATAGTCGATCGGCTCATCACTCACTTCTGCTGATTTAAAATTATTAAACGTTCCGGTTGGT
>JBBSUB010000112.1:0-13071 GCA_038235345.1 Chitinophagales bacterium | reverse complement strand
GGAGATATTAACCGGATTATCTGCCGAAATCATCCGTTACCCGTACTATATCATCTTCATTGCTTGGGTGTTCTGTATCTGTATGTTGCCATATTTCTGCAAGTATTCCCCAGCCATTCGTTCCAATTAAGCGATGACGCTCTCCTTTTTTTAAAATGATCACATCATTTAGTTTTTTTGTTTGTAAGGGAGTCTCTTCATCCGTATCGCTGGTTACTACGCCGGCTTCTCCTGCGATCACTTTCCACACTTCAGAACGGCGATAATGATACTGCCAACTTAATCTTTTACCCGGTTCCACGATTAATATTTTCGGACTCACTTTACCGATACTTTGGGTTTTAGCTTCGGGAATATCTTTTAAAAAGAATTCAATGAATTTGTCGGATTGGGTTTCGTCAATTACAAAGAAACCCCCCCAGGGACGGGTCTGATCCTGGGTAATGATATTGAAACCATTTTCCAGAAGATATTTATCCACCTGGTCAAATACTTCTTTCTTTGCGGGTGTTCCGGTAATATTTAATTGCATAAGATTTATATAACGGTTATGATTGTGTGAAAAGATTTATCGTCCCATGTAGACCATGAGTATCTGGACATCGCTGGGATTGACTCCACTGATCCGACTTGCCTGTCCGAGTGTTTGTGGTTTTATTTTAATAAATTTTTGCCGGGCTTCGTTGGATAGGGAGACTATATTTTCGTATTTAAATGAATCCGGAATTACCTGATTTTCCAGGGAGCTCATCTTTAAAACCATTTCTTCTTCCTTTTCCAGGTACACGGCATACTTAATTTGTATTTCTGCCTGATGAATACTTTCAGGATCGTAACCGGATAATTTATTCTTTAATATTGAAATTCCTTCTATCATATTTTTTAATTGAATTCCAGGCCGAAGAAGTAATTGTCCTGCATTTATTTTTTGTGTGACTGAAGATGTATCCCCTTTTAATTCTAAGAATGTATTGGCTTCCTCATTGCTTAATTTAGTCGTTTTCATGATGGTGAGGATCTCATCCATTTCCTTTTTCTTTTTTAATAAGGTTTCCATCCTTTCCTGTGACGCCAGGCCTATCCGATAACTCTTTTCAGTAAGGCGAATGTCTGCATTATCCTGTCGTAACAGGGTGCGATATTCAGCCCGGCTTGTGAACATTCTGTAAGGCTCGTCCGTTCCCTTATTAATGAGGTCGTCTATCAAGACGCCGATGTACGCTTCATTTCTTTTTAAAGTAAAAGGTTCTAAATTATGAATAGATTGATGTGCATTTATTCCGGCCATAATTCCCTGGCATGCAGCTTCCTCATATCCGGTAGTTCCATTGATCTGTCCTGCGAAAAAAAGGTTCTTTATCAACTTTGTTTCAAGGGTGAATTTTAATTGTGTGGGTGGAAAGTAATCGTACTCTATAGCGTATCCTGGGCGGAACATTTTGCAGTTTTCAAACCCAGGAATTCTTTTCATTGCTTTCAATTGGATTTCTTCTGAAAGCGAGGATGAAAATCCATTAACGTAAACTTCTATTGTCTCCCACCCTTCTGGCTCTACGAATATTTGGTGTCGTTCCCTTTCAGCAAAACGACTCACTTTATCCTCAATGCTTGGGCAGTACCTTGGACCTATGCCTTGTATTCTTCCCTGGTACATCGGACTTTCATGAAAACCTGTTCTTAATATTTCATGTACTTCCGGGTTTGTGTAAGTAATCCAACAACTTCGTTGAGTTGCTGGTTTCTTAGATTCTGTATATGAGAAGCCAACGATTTCTTCGTCTCCTTTTTGTTCCTCCATTTTTGAGTAATCAAGAGAGCGACCATCCACCCTTGCGGGCGTTCCTGTTTTTAACCGATCACTTTCAAATCCCCATTCAACTAATTGTTCCGTAATTCCAAAGGAGGATTTCTCTGCCATTCGCCCACCCTTTGATTGCTTTGTGCCTATATGAATGATCCCATTCAAAAAGGTTCCGTTAGTAAGAACAACGGATTTCCCTTTTATTTGATGTCCCATGGCAGTAACGACCCCTGATATGGTATCACCTTCTTTAGTTAATCCGATGACGGAATCCTGGTAAAAATCAAGATTTGGCGTATTTTCCAACATCGTTCTCCACTTCATTGAAAACAACATACGGTCGCTTTGAGCCCCTGGACTCCACATTGCCGGACCCTTACTCCGGTTGAGCATCCTAAATTGAATCATTGTTTCATCAGTCACAATTCCCGAATATCCACCCAATGCATCAACCTCTCTTATAATTTGGCCTTTTGCTATTCCCCCCATAGCTGGGTTGCAACTCATTTGAGCCATGTTTTGCATATTCATGGTTATTAGAAGTGTTTTGCTTCCCAGATTTGCTGCTGCTGCTGCCGCCTCACATCCTGCATGACCAGCTCCTACTACTATTACATCGTATTGATCGAACATAACAACAAATTTACAAAATGTAGAAAAGACATGGATAAATATTTTGTTCCACGTGGAACATTTATGAATTCGTTATTTCCCAACGGTTGGGTTGTGTGGATCAGGTGTCCTGCATCATGGAGTTCTTATAGATAATATCCCTGGTTCTTTATTTCTTCTGCAACTACATCTGGGACTAGATAACGAATCGGTTGTTTTTTCTTAATCATTTCTCTAATTAAGGTGCTGGAGATTTGTAATAAGGGTGCTTTTAGAATAGATATGCACTTGGTTAGTAAATCTTCGTCTATTGGGAATCCAGGTCTGTCGTAGATGATTATAGGGTAGTTATTTATTAAGGTCTGCCAATTCTTCCACTTCTTTATATTGGTAAAAGCGTCGCCACCCATAATAACGGCGAAAGTGTGTTGTGGATATTGTTCTGAAAGATAAGTTAGTGTATCTATTGTGTATGATGGTTTCGGTAGTTTGAATTCTATGTTTGAACTTCGGAGTTGCTCATCGCCTTCTATAGATAGGTCTAAAAGATGCTTCCGGTGCGATTCATTTAAAAGAGAATGTTGAGATTTTAGGGGATTTTGTGGTGTTACCACAAACCATACTTGTTGGCAATCTGTATTGTTTGCTACGTAGCTGGCTATAATTAAATGACCATGATGTACAGGGTTGAATGATCCGAAATACAATCCAATTTTCATTTTAAACCTGATTTTCAGTTTCCGTTATCAACTCAACGTTTATTTGGGCAGCCTCGTCCATTCGTAAACTTAATGAATACCCTGCCACAAGTAGATAAATAGGATCTCCAAGTGGTGCTTTTTTCCAAACAGTAATATCTTCTTCTGGCAGACAGCCCATTTCCATTAGTTTTAAGACAATTTCGTTGGTGGCGAATGACTTAATTTTTACTTTTGTACCAACTCTGACTTCTGATAAATTCATAGTTTCAAAAGTAACATTCAATTATAATATTAAACACCGAATTAGGGAAATATTGATGGAAAAAATAACTTTCACAAATCATTCTATTAAGTCATTTCGTTTCAATAAAGAGCTGATTAAGAGCTGTTTACCTCTAATCTTCCTAGAAGAGGATGTAAGCTTTATGGAATTAGCATATGTTTTCTGCTCTGATGAATATCTATTGAGTCTTAATCGAGAGTTTTTAGATCATGATACGTTAACGGATATTTTGACCTTCACTATGTCCGATAGTCCTTTGCCAATCGTTTCAGAGGTATATATAAGTGTGGAAAGGGTCAAAGAGAATGCGATGGATTTAGGAATTGAATTTCTCGATGAATTGTATCGGGTTATGATCCATGGTGTGTTGCATTTATGCGGTTATTCTGATCATACTCCTGAATTAAAGAAGTTGATGACAGGGAAAGAAGATTATTATTTGAAAAAGTTATGTTCCACGTGAAACATTTAAATCTAAGCTCCACGTTTTTCTATCTATGAATTTTTGGAAAATAGAACATAAATCTTTGGGCTCTCCTCATATCCTTTTTATTTCTCCCGCTGATGCGTGTGCGGAATTATTAATTTTTTAAACCTGCATTGGTTTTATAGCTCACCCGTTCTGTTTATTTGTATGATGTTATTTTTAGATTAAGATTGTGAAATTGGAATGCGCCTGTTCAATATTATTCGGATATGTTTCCTAATAATATGGGATTGATGGGTTACAATTATTCATTGATAAAGAGTCACTTTCTGTTTACATGATCGCATCGATTTTTTAAGTTTGTTTTATAGATGAATAACACCACCCGTCAGGGTTTGCTTTTTCTTCTGTTGCTCTTCAGAATTACACTTGTAAAGAATTGCTCTTAAAAGGACACACGCTTCAAGATTATATTCTTTAAGTTATTTCTTTCCTATTTTAAGGTATAAAAATCTCTCTTGCTGGTATGAAATAAAAATAAAGACCAGATTTGCGCTTTGTGCATTATCCAGAAATGCCTTGTATGTTGAAAGACGTAAGCGCATAGTGAGTGTATAATTTTGAAGAAGGAGTAGAAAATGGCAATTTTAATGTTGTAGAACGGAAGCTCGTTAGTATGATTCGTTGTTTTGGGGTGTTGCTTATCTAACAATGCATTATTGGCACTCTTTAATTCAATGTTATATTTTGAGTCTAACCACAAACTACTCTTTGCGCCAGTTTGCTTTTTGAAAGTCCGTTAAATATATTTCTTACCGTGTGTCTGTGTCATTATGGGCAAGGTACTCTATTGTTTTCATCCTTTTCCAATACAAGTGAAGGACTAACCATACTTTTTAATTCAGAGGATCCAATTTTGAAACTCATTACATCTTGCCTGTGTCCATTCTACATCCTTTCAAAAAGGTCTATAACTATTTCATATTTGCCTTATTGCATTACCTTGGAATAACAAAGCGGTTAATTTTTTGGAGGTTTTTAAATTTTGATTGGGGCAGCTATTACCCCTTTTTTAACATATAGTGGAGCTATTTAAGTTTAAAGTCTCTTTTTCCATTTTTTTATACCTGGATGGTTGACGTTTCGGAACCAACGGTTAATATTTATTATAGGCAACTATTTAATTTCTTTTTAGAGATTTGTTGTAACAACATTATTTAGTATTGAACTGACTGCTTAACCAATTTGATTTTTTGGAGGTATTTCTTATCAGTTAATCATAGTGAAATGATTTAGTTTTTGACAAATTGCTAGACATGAAATCGAAAGAGTAATCGGACAAAAAAGACCATGAGATATAGCATACATTAAAAAAAATATACTATGTCTAAACATATTAAAAGAAAAAGCCAAGTATTAAGCAGCCTAAAACGATCAATGGCGGTGGAAATTTGGTAAATGTAAGTAAGGAGAAGGTGCCGACAATGACCAATATATTGATTAAACTAACTGTTTTAAGCGACGTAAAGGAGATATCTTTTAATAGAAAGAAGAATGCAGCCCACATAATGCCCACGATCACGGCATTTATTCCCTCCAGAGACCGATACACGACGACATATTTCTTCAAATACTGCCATACAGGGAAAAAAAATAGAACCAATAGAGCACTAGGCAGGAAAATCATAATGGAACCAATGGCAGCCCCCAGAATCTGCATTCCCATGCCTTTATCACGCATGATCATTCCACTGGTATAAGAAGTAACTGCAAAGACAGGTCCTGGGATTGCTCTTATTAATCCCCACCCAGTAAGAAATTCCTCTTTGGACATATAGTTTGTTTTGTCTCTTACAACATATTGCTCATACATCATAGGCATCAGGACATCTCCTCCTCCAAATACTAAACTTCCAAAACGATATGTGTTCTCTGTCAAATTATAGATCTTTTTATTTTCCCAATCCTGTTTCCTTGCCATTTCACTCAAAACACCGACAATAACGAAAATGAGTAAGAAAAACCAGATATTGGTCCACTTGATATGCCTGGGCTTAATGTTAGCTTTGTCCGGAATACGCCTGTCACTGATGTTCGTTGCCATTCCACCTAAAATGATCAGTATTGGGAAAATCCAGGGACTTTTAAAAAAGAAATACGTTGCAACGATCGCAACAAGCATGATAATTTTAGTAATAGTATTTTTTATGGATATTTTATACATTTTTAGAGCTGCAAAGGCGATAAACGCCACAGCCATTGGCTGTATAAAATTAAAAATGTCGAGACTTACATGAAAGGTGTTCAAATATTGAACTAAGAAGGAAAAGGTGCCCATAACAAAACAGGCGGGAAATATCCAGATCAATAATGTAAGAATTGCTAAAGACACTCCACCCCGTTTGTAGCCGATTAAGGTTACGATCTGCGTAGAGGATGCGCCAGGTAACATCTGGCAAAAGGCGGTGTACTCTATTAATTCCTCTCTGGTGATGTCATTTCTACCATCGACAAATATTTTCATCATCATTCCCAAATGACCTTGAGGGCCTCCAAAAGCAGAAATGGTATAATAAAATACGGCTTTAAGAAAAGGGATATGCCTTACGAGTACCATTTAGTAAATGTAATAAAGTAAAGAAGTTTAATTTATAAAAAATGCTGCAAAAGGAATTTGCTAAATTAAAGAAGAAATCTTTTTAAAATTCCATTTTAATAGAAATTACCTATAAAACTTTTAGTGTGAAACAGGTCTCCATAAATCAGGAAAATGATATCGGTTTTCAACTCTGTAATAAAAGACTGACAGAGCTATATATTTATATAAATCCCGGTGATTAGGCAGGGATTTTTTTATATAAAAGAAGATATTTTGATTATTTTTTTAAGCCAATCTCTCTTAAACGCTCATCCAGGTATTCGCCGGCTGTAACATCTTCGTATGCTTTGGGATGTGCATCATCTATGCAACTTTCAAGCGCAGCAAGACTCATAGAAGATTTAGGATGAAGAAAGAAGGGAATGGAAAACCGCGAAGTATGCCATAAATCTCTTGGTGGATTTACTACCCGGTGCGTCGTACTTTTCAGTTTATTATTGGTAAATCGCTGAAGCATGTCGCCAACATTTACAACGATTTGTTCCGGCAGAGATGTAACACCTACCCATTCGTTTTGTTTGGTAAGAATTTCCAGGCCACCTGCAGAAGCTCCTACAAGCAATGTTATCAGGTTAATATCTTCATGTTGTTCTGCCCTGATCGCGCTTTTCGGTTCCTGGGTAATTGGAGGATAATGTATTGCCCGCACAATAGAATTTCCTTCTTCCACGAAATCATCAAAATAGTTTTCATCCAAGCCTAAGTAAAGCGCGATTGCCTGCAATATGGATTTTCCTGATTTTTCAAATGCTCTGTAGGCTTTATAAAACGTTTCATTAAATCCCGGAATATCCTTCACGCTTACATTATCCGGGTATTCAGGTTTAAGCGGATGATCTTTTGGAACAATTTGTCCATATTGAAAAAACTCTTTCAAATCCGGAGCATCGCTTCCCTTGGCATGTTCTTTTCCGAAGGAGGTATAACCCCGTTGGCCGGCAAGTTCGGGAATCTCAAACGATTTTTTCTTTTCAGAAGGAAGGGAGAAAAACTGCTGCACATATTTATAAAGGTCAGCAATCAGGTCGTCCGGTATACCATGGTTTTTCACGGCAACAAAACCGACATCTTCGTAAGCTTTTCCTAACTCTTCCACGAATGCCTTTTTTTCTTCCGCATTGCCTTGGGTAAATGTGGATAAATCAACTACAGGAATGTTCATAATCTTTATTTTAAATTTCAAACTAAATGTACAAATTTTTTGTCATCTTCAAGGGTACCACCTATCAAGTTTTGAGAAGTTGAAAAGTTTTGAATTCTTCCTTATATTTTAAATGTTTAATATGCCAAAGTGCTTCACATAATTAATAGAAGGGAATTTTATTCTGCAATTTTTGTGATTTGATCACTTTTATGCAAACCCAAAAAGCAATGAAAACACCAAAACTATCAGCCGCCCAATCGAGCCATTCAAATCCGCGTCCGGGAACAAAGAATTTCTGAATTACTTCGATCATTATTCCCCAGAGAATCATCGAAAGGGAAATACGGACAAAAATGTTTCTTTTTTTCAGAAATGAAAAGCCCGTTTTTGAATAGGGTAAACAAAAAAGAAGTGTTAGTGTCCCAAACAAAACCATATGTACAAATTTGTCCAAATTTGGAATATTCAGCCAGCCCACTTCCGGTACATCTTTTCC
This sequence comes from Chitinophagales bacterium, assembly GCA_038235345.1. Classification (GTDB taxonomy): domain Bacteria; phylum Bacteroidota; class Bacteroidia; order Chitinophagales; family Chitinophagaceae; genus Ginsengibacter. The sequence goes on along the minus strand of JBBSUB010000112.1, from coordinate 4,948 downwards.
GGGCATCAGTGTAAGGATGCCAACAACAAAAAACCAGGCAAGGCCTGGCAAAAACTTTTTAAAAGAAATTTTATTTTCTTCCATTTGATATAGTAATTAAGACACGAGACTTTTATATGCTTCGGCATCCATTAATTTGGCTACTTCTTCAATGTTCTTTACGGTCATTTTAACCATCCAACCGTCTCCAAAAGGATCTGTATTTACTTTCTCCGGCTCGCTTTCCAAAAGAGCGTTTACTTCTGTAATGGTTCCGGATACCGGTAGAAAAAGATCACTTACGGTCTTAACTGCTTCCACGGTTCCGAATATGGCGTCGGCCTCAAGTTCCTGTCCTACAGTTTCTACTTCTACATACACAATATCACCTAATTCGTGCTGAGCAAAATCTGTAATTCCTATAGTGGCTACATCACCTTCTAAAGAAATCCATTCGTGGTCTTTTGTATAGCGAAGATTTTCTGGAAAATTCATAAATGTTTATTTAATTGTTGAAAATGATTTATGCAAAATAAGAAGAAAATTACGACTTCTTCTATTGATTTATTTTTTGTTCCTTATGTTCTATTTAATAATGGATATGTTCATTTTTATATCCGTTAAAGGCCTGTTACGACTGTCTTTAGGAGCATTTGAAATTTTATCTATCACCTCCAGGCCGCTTTCTACTTCTCCAAAAACGGTATAACTCATATCCAAAAATGGAGTACCCCCAATTGTCCGGTAAATTTCCCGGTGATTTTCCGGGATGGTTATTTTAAACCGTTCTTCCAATTTGTCGAGTTCTTCATCCGTTAGTTTTTTACCCTCTACGAGATAAAATTGGGTGGAACTACTGGCCTTTTCAGGATTTACTTTATCTCCTTCCCTGGCCATGGCCAAAGCTCCTTTTTTATGAAAAAGTGTAGAATCAAACTCTGCTGGTACTGTATACTTTAAACCTCCCTCACCCAGAGCAACCCCTGGTTGTGCATTTTTACTATCAGGATCTCCGCCCTGGATCATGAAGTTTGGAATAACCCTGTGGAACAAAAGGCCATCATAAAAATCTTCTTTTACCAGTTTTACAAAATTGTCTCTGTGAAGTGGTGTGCGATTGTATAAGCGAACAACCATCGTTCCTGAATCTGTTTCAATTTTTATCCTTACAGGTGTATTTGAGTTGGAAGTCTTTTTGGTAGCAGTACAGGAGATCATGAATATAAAGGAAAACAAGTAAAGAGTTCTTTTCATCTTTTTCTTTTTTAAAACGGTTGGTCAATACCTTCAAAGTAAAGCAAAATATGGTCTTTTAAAAAATTCTCCTGTTCGATCATATTAAATTCAGGAAGTCCCTTTAACTGTTTAAAATGTGGCCAACCATCTTCATCATATTTTTCTACCTCATAATAGCCACTCTGCGCAAGCAGCATACAAACTGCTACATGCATGAGATCCTGCTTCTGTTCCTTGGTAAATTTCTTTTTTATATTTCTAATTTCCTGGATACCTATTAAGAATAAAACAGCTTCTACATCCGGCTTTTTGCCAAATTTATTTAAAAATGTTTCCTCTAATTTCCACCAGCGGCTCTGTAAATCATCTTTTGCGTTTAACATGCTGCAAAATTAATGGAATAATTTCTTTCGGAATCGTATCTCTCAATCTGACTGTCTCTGATTGCTCGGCTGGCTCAGACATCAATACTCCGCCACCAAAAACCGGTTATTTAAAAATGCTATACTCTTATTATATTTGCCGTTATGTTACCAGTAAATTATTTAAAAGCAAACCAGGAAGAAGTAATACAAAGATTAAGTGTGAAGAACTTTCCGGATACATATCTTGTTGAGGCAGTCATTGCAAATGACGATCGAAGAAAAAAGCTTCAGTTTGAGCTGGACGAAATGCAATCAAAAATCAATACAATTTCTAAAGAGATTGGCCAGCTTATGTCTAAAGGGCAAAAAGACCAGGCAGAAGAAAAGAAAATGGAAGTGGCCAGGCTGAAAACTTTGATCGAACCGGTGAAAGAGAATTTATTGGATACAGAAAAGAATATTTATGACGACCTGGTCAAATTACCGAACCTGCCACATACTTCTGTCCCTTTCGGAAAAAGGCCGGAAGATAATGAAGTGGTACGTGAAGGTGGCGAAAAACCAATCTTATATGCCGGAGCCGTGCCTCATTGGGACCTGGCGACAAAATACGATCTCATCAATTTTGAATTGGGAAATAAAGTGACCGGAGCGGGATTTCCTTTTTATAAGAACCAGGGAGCAAAATTACAAAGAGCACTGATTCAATATTTCCTGGATTATAATACTGCCGCGGGTTATGACGAATACGAACCACCACTTATGGTCAATGAAGCAAGTGCTTATGGTACGGGTCAGTTACCGGATAAAGAAGGACAAATGTACCATGCTACAGAAGATAATTTTTACCTCATACCTACTGCAGAAGTTCCGTTGACGAATATTTACCGGGATGAAATGTTGAAACTAAATCAACTGCCGATAAAAATGACGGGCTATACACCTTGCTTTCGCAGGGAAGCAGGTAGCTACGGTAAAGATGTACGGGGATTAAACCGGCTTCACCAATTTGATAAAGTAGAATTGGTGCAATTGGTAGAACCACAAAACAGTTATGAAGTGTTGGATCAAATGGTTTCTCATGTGGAAAACCTTTTAAAAGAACTGGAACTTCCTTATCGAATCTTGCGTTTATGTGGTGGGGATATGAGTTTCGCTTCTGCACTTACTTTCGATTTTGAAGTGTTTAGTGCTGCACAGGAAAAATGGCTGGAAGTGAGTTCAGTAACTAATTTTGAAAGTTTTCAAACTAACCGGATGAAGATCCGCTATAAGAACAGCGAAGGGAAGACGGAATTAGTTCATTCATTAAATGGTTCTTCTTTAGCCCTACCAAGAATAGTCGCTTCTTTGTTAGAAAACAATCAAACGGAAGAAGGAATTAAATTGCCTAAAGTGCTACATAAATATTTTGGTAAGGAGATGATTTCATAAAGTATACCACCAACACGCTAAGTACACAAAGGGAAAAACGAAGTTTTTCCCTTTTCCCTTTTTTCTTTGCGGTTAAACGCTTCATTTTATTTCTAAGTTTTCTATTGATTCTTTCAATTCCTAAAAATAAAACAGAAGGTATTTCCAGGAAGAAAATCGTCCTCACCTATTTTTTATTTCCTGTTAAACCTATTCCTTTAAAAAATGTCTTATCCTCCTTACCGGAGTAAAATCCCAAAAAGGTATATAAGTATTTATGCCATCAAATCAATTAAAGAACCAACACCTCCTTTGGCGGGCAGCCTTTGGTCCTATGACGGAAAATGCAAACCAGTTAGAGAAAGTTTCTCCCTATAATCTTTGGAAACTTTTAAAAGATACCTCTGCTAAAAAACCGGATTATATTGATGTAGCATCTAACCCTATAGATGGCCTGGTAAAAGGAATACAAGATGACGCCACTACGGAAAAGGAACGACAGGAACTAGCAAAGGCCAGGAGAAGACAGTCGGCACAGGATCTAAAAAGCCTGAATCTGTCCTGGCTTAACCAGATGATCAATAGCGAAGCGCAATTGAGAGAAAAAATGAGTCTTTTCTGGCATGGGCATTTTGCATGCCGGGTCATAAATATTTATTTCCAGCAACAAATGCTACACGAGATTCGCACAAATGCGCTGGGAGATTTTGGAACCCTGCTCCGGAGCATTAGTAAAAGCCCGGCAATGCTTTTATTTCTAAATAATCAGCAAAATAAAAAGCAACATCCGAATGAAAACTTTGCCCGTGAGGTCATGGAACTATTTACCATGGGCAGAGGAAACTACACAGAACAAGATATAAAAGAAGCAGCTAGAGCCTTCACCGGTTGGAGTACGAATGCCCGGGGAGATTTTATGGATCGGAAAAATTTGCACGATACCGGTCAGAAAACCTTTCTTGGAAAAACAGGGAATTTTGATGGAGATGATATTGATGACAATCGCCGCGGTTCCGCTTTGATTCTCATAATTTGTTCCACCGGTAAATGTCCAGTTGGCTGTTCCACCTGGTACATTCGTAAACGATGAACCTAGATTCAAACTGCTTCCGCTTGCTGTAAGATCACCTGCAACTCCAGTTACTGTGCCTGTTGCACCGTGTGCTGCTGCATCATATGTTCCGGTGTAACCAGATACTGATACAGTCGCATTGGCTTTATTAATCGTAAATGTTTTAGTATCTGTAGAACCTGTATGATTAGCGTCACCTGCAAACGTGTAGGTTACTGTGGCTGTGCCTGCATTGATGTTATCAGTATAAGTTCCTGCCGGAGTTAGGCTTAATCCACCTGCGCCTGTGACCGCAACGCTTCCTGGTGTTTGGGCTGAACCGCTGTAAACATAAGGACCTGCAGGGATTGTGATCACTGTAGATGATGATGCTTTATCAATCGTAAATGTTTTCGTATCTGTAGATCCTGTATGGTTTGCGTCACCTGCAAATGTGTACGTCGCTGTGGCTGTGCCTGCATTGATGTTATCAGTATAATTTGCTGCCGGCGTTAGGCTTAATCCACCTGCGCCTGTTACAGAAACTGTTCCTGGTGTTTGTGCTGAACCGCTGTATACATAAGGACCTGCAGGGATTGTGATCACTGTTGATGATGTTGCCTGACCGATCGTAAATGTTTTTGTATCTGTAGAGCCTGTATGGTTAGCGTCACCTGCAAACGTATACGTTGCTGTGGTTGTGCCTGCATTGATATTATTTGTGTAAGTAGCTGTTGGTGTTTCATTCAACCCACCCGCACCTGTTACCGCAACAGTTCCTGGTGTCTGGGCTGATCCGCTGTAAACATAAGGACCTGCAGGGATTGTGATCACTGTTGATGATGATGCCTGACCTATCACAAATGTTTTCGTATCTGTAGATCCTGTATGGTTTGCGTCACCT
>JBBSUB010000111.1:0-13632 GCA_038235345.1 Chitinophagales bacterium | reverse complement strand
GAACTGGTAAAATTATACTCTTGCAATTGATTTCTTAAAGAGCCATTATTTTTTGTAAATAAATTGGTACCGTCCTGATATACACTGTGCATTTCCTGGTTGTCTCTCAATTTATCTGTTGCAAATTTGGCATTCAAAACAGTTTCCCATTTGTTCTTTTTAAACAAAGCGTTTGTATAACCCTGAACGCTTTCGTTTCGTTCCTGGTAGTAACCGGGTATGTTCTGGAAATAGTAGCGATAAATGGTCAAAAGGGGAGAAGCTGCATTGTAGGAAAAGAACGAGCTTTCGTTCCGGGCAAAATCTTCCGGATTGATTTTGGAATCCGTGGCATAAGTTGCTCCCGTTGTATTATAATTAATGCCGGCCTGGATCTTTGATTTGGGCGATAACTTGATCAAGAAAATATCTCCAAGTTGATTTCCTTTATTGCCATAGCCAAGTTTACCATGACCAAAGAGATAGTTTTTGAATTCCTCTTTAAGTTTCAGATTAATCACCTGGCTTCCGGGTTGGTTAAACTCCTTCAGTAATTTATCCTTCTGATAGTTTTTGATCACCTGTACTCTATCTATAATTTTTGGTGCCGCATTTTGAGTTAGTAGCTGATAATTTTTCTTGAAGAGATCATCGCCGTCTATTAAAACACTGCTGACGGATTTACCATTAAAAAGGATTTTACCATCTTCTTTAATTTCCATTCCTGGTAATCTGCTTAACAAATCCTCAACGGTTATTTCATTCTTCAGGGCAAAGGCATCCGGGTTAAAAGTGATGGTATCACCGGTTTTGCTGATGCTCATCTTTATATCCACTTTTACCGTATCTAAGAAAGATACAGAAGAATGGAGCACAAAATTTTGTTGTATAGGAAAAGAATTCGTTGAAAAATCGAATCTCATTTCAATCGTTTTATAGGAAGGAGCCTTAACGGTCAGCAAATAGGGGGATTGCGTATCCTGAATTTCCAAAGAATAAAATCCTTTGTTATCAGAGGTAGTAAAGTGCACTAACGGCTTATCCGGTGAAGAAAGTGAATGTAACAAAACACTTGCATTTTTTATGGGTATCGAATCAGCACTTCGAATATTTCCCGACAGATGGTCCTGTGCATGAGTAGTGAACACATTGGCCAAAGTGAGAATCAATAAGAAAAGCAGTGTCTTCAAGGATTTTCCGATTTGATAAATTACTGTTTTGTGGATATTTCTCTGTCCAACATTTGTTTAAACTGCTGAAACTTTTTCAAGCCTTTAGAATATATCTCTGCGTATTCCATTTTAGAAACAATTGGGCCTGACAACCATTTCCGAAAATTTTGTTCCGGGATATTGGTAGAGGAAATAGTAGTGGCCTTAAAAAAACGTTTACTTTTTGGATTGTGATACTCCATGATTAAACCAGGTAGACCGGAAAGAGGCGAAGGCCCCACCGAAAAAGGAATTTCTTCTGTAAACCAGGCTGTCACCTCATCCCCACCGGAGCCTATATAGGTAGCCTTTTGGCATCTATATCCACCAATTGCTTTAAATTCCTTAACGGGTTTCCAATTAAAAACTACAGTGTCCGATACCCAAACATCCCCATCATCACGAGATTTAAGATGCAGGTAATCGGGTGAAGAATAATACCTGACAAAAACTTCTGAAACCATCTTTTCTAAATCATATTTTTTCTTAAAGCTATTTATCATCTCATCCAAATCTACTTTTCCTTTTGTAACAACAAATCTTTCTCTCATACTTTTTTCAAATTCTTGGGGTGATTTAGTTTGGTAAATATAAACGGCAGCATTTTTCCCCAGATATAAAAAACTCTGGCCTAAAGAACTATAGATACTGTCGTTAACATAACCTTGGTAATCTGCGTATTCAACATATAGTTTTGCACTGTCATTCTTTAAATCATCCACAGTAGCTTGAGCAAAAATCGTTTGGCAGGCAAATAATAGGAGAGTAATAATTGGGAAGATATATTTCATCGTTCTTGTTTTAAAATAAAATCGGCGAAAGATTTAATAAATTACTGTTTTGTGGAAGTTTCCATGTCCAACATTCGTTTAAACTGCTGAAACTTTTTTAAGCCGTCAGTATATATCACACGATATTCAGCTTTAGTAACTATAGGTCCTGACAACCATTTTCGAAAATTTTGTTCGGGGATATTGGTGGAGGAAATAGTAGAGGCTTTAAAAAACCGTTTAGTTTTTGGATTGTGATACTCCATAATTAAACCGGGGAGACCGGAAAGAGGCAACGGCCCCACCGAAAAAGGAATTTCTTCTGTAAACCAGGCTGTCACCTCATCTCCGCCGGTGCTTATATAGGTAGCCTTCTGGCATCTATACCCGCTAATCATTTTGAACTCATTGACGGGTTTCCATTTATAAGCGGCCGTATCCGATAACCAAACATCCCCCTCATTAAATTTTCTGGCATTCAAATAATCTGGTGAAGAATAATACTTAACATAGACAATTGAAACTATCTTTTCCAAATCTCTATCTTTCTTAAAGCTATTCATCATCTCATCCTTAGTAATTGCTCCTTCCTTATAGATAACTATACTTTCTCTGAAATCCCTTAACATTTCTTCTACAGTTTTTGTTTGGTAGATATAAACGGCTGCCTTCTTTCCAAGATATAGATAAGTCTGGCGTAAGGAGCTATAGATACTATCGTTAACATAGCTCTGGTAATCCGCATATTTAACATATAATTTTGCACTGTCATTCTTTAAATCATCCACAGTCCCTTGCGCAAAAGTTGCTTGCCAGTAGAATAGTAACAGGGTAATAATGAGAAAGATATATTTCATCATTCTGGGTTTAATATGAAAATAGTTATCTGAAAGACCAGTTTTAAGCAAAAGGGTGATTACTCTATACCCGAATGAAATAAAAGAATATCTGTTTCATAATTGACAAATTTTAAAGTTAAAAAACGAATTACGCGATAATTTCAATCAACAGAACTATAAATATAGTTTATTTTTGACATTGTCCTAATTAAATAAAAATTATATTTTTTTCCGAAAATTATTCTAAAACAAGTGCATAATGGGGGAATATTACTTTACAAATCTTTCCTAAATTATTAAGAGGAAATCCTGTTTCTTGCAATAGTTAGTCGGGAATAAGGTAAAACTGGAGAGTTTTTAATTCAGAGGTGCAAGACACTATATTCAACGTGAAACATTCAACGCCGAAGGCATTCAACATGAAATATTCAACGCACAGCATTCAACACAAAGTATTCAACTTCTTTTACATTCCATAATTTCTCTTGAGATCCCGGTCACTTTCGCGGGCTTTGATGGTTTCTCTTTTATCGTAGATCTTTTTACCTTTTCCAAGACCGATTTCCATTTTGGCGAAGCCATTGGCGGCAATAAAGATTTTTAACGGAACGATGGTGAAGCCCTTTTCCTTCATTTTGGTTTCCATCTTACGGAGTTCCTTTTTATGAAGAAGCAATTTACGCTCCTGGAGAGGTTCGTGATTGTAATGCGTACCAAAAGCGTATTGGGAAATATGGAGGCTTTTAACAAATAATTCGCCACGGTGAAAGTAGCAATAACTATCATTGAAACTGGCTTTTCCCGCGCGTAAAGATTTTATTTCTGTACCAGACAATACAAGACCTGCGACGTACTTCGTCTCAATGTTATATTCATAATACGCCTTCTTGTTACTGATGGTCATTTTTATATATCCTCTTTTGCGAAAGACTTTTTAATTCTGAAATAAAGTAATTAAAGATGAAAGTCTTTCCTTTAATTCTTTTCTTGAGATGATGAAATCCAGGAAACCATGTTCTAATAAAAATTCACTCCTCTGAAAACCAGGAGGAAGATCTTTTTTAATGGTTTCTTTAATCACACGCGGACCGGCAAAGCCGATCAATGCTCCAGGTTCGCCCATTATGATATCGCCTAACATGGCAAATGAAGCTGTAGTGCCTCCGAAAGTCGGATCTGTACAAAGTGAGAAGTAGGGAACCTTAGCATCTGAAAGGAGAGAGAGGCTTCCTGATGTTTTCGCAAGTTGCATTAAAGAGAAAGCACTTTCCATCATCCGTGCACCACCACTTTTATTGATGATCATGAAAGGAATCTTATGCTCAATGCAATAATCACAGGCACGACGAATTTTCTCCCCCATCACACTCCCTAAACTTCCACCAATAAATTCAAAATCCATGCAGGCTATAACAAAATCCTTACTATTCAGTTTACCGTGGGCAACTGTTATGGAATCATGAAGACCCGTCTTGGAATATGCTTCTTCAAGCCTTTTGGAATAGGGCTTTAAATCTACAAAGCCTAAAAAGTCTTTGGATTTTATATTTCCGAATAACTCTTTATACTCTCCATCATCGAACAAAAATTCGAAATATTCTGCACTTCCAATCCGGTGATGGTATTCACATTTTGGACAGACATACAAATTTTCCTTTAGTTCACTTATGGTAGAAGTATACCGGCAGTTCGGGCATTTCGTCCATAACCCGTCGGGTGCCTCTTTTTTATCTTTCGTAGAAGTGGTAATACCTTTTTGTATTCTTTTGAACCAGCTTCTCTTATTTCCTGATTCCTCACTTTCTTCACCAGACAACTTCTCTCTAAAATCATCCACTTCTTCTTTCATGTGTAATCTTTTAATTTCCTTTATCTAAATAAAATAGAATACACCAGCAATTTCCAGTTAAAAACTTGATTTTCCGTGATGTATTTTAAGATTTCTTTTGTTCAACTTTTCCGTATAGAATGTCAGCAAATGTATAAAAATTCTATGAGGTCATTCCGACACTTTGCAAATGGTTTTCCATTTTTCCGGATCATTTTCTGACTCATATTGTAATCTAAACAAAATTGATATAAATTACCGTACAATTCTGCACGATAATTTATATCAACTGATATTTTTTCAATTAAGCCACGGTGATGCTTGCATCCAGGTAAACGTCCTGTGTAGCATTAATCAAAGCAATACCTTCTTTCATTGGTTTTTGGAAAGCTTTCCTTCCAAGAATCAATCCCATTCCACCAGCACGCTTATTGATAACCGCTGTTTCTACTGCGTCAACAAGATCTGCTGCTCCTTTACTTTCTCCACCACTATTGATTAAACCAATTCTTCCGCTGTAGCAATTTAATACCTGGTAACGGCATAAATCGATCGGATGATCTGAAGATAGATTTTGGTAAACCAACGGAGAGGTTTTACCATGTTTTACAGCATTGTACCCACCGTTGTTCACCGGTAATTTTTGTTTAATAATGTCTGCCTGTAAGGTTACTCCCAAATGATTCGCCTGGCCTGTAAGATCAGCTGAGGCTGAATAATCGATACCATCTACTTTAAACGCATTGTTCCTGGTATAACACCAAAGAATGGTGCACATTCCCAGCTCGTGCGCAATCTGGAAAGCTTCAGCAACTTCCTGCAATTGGCGTGTGCTCTCATCACTGCCCCAGTAAATAGTAGCACCAACACCTACAGCACCCATATCATAAGCTCTTTTTACAGAACCAAACATTGTCTGGTCAAATTTATTAGGATAACTTAATAATTCATTGTGGTTGATCTTTACAATAAATGGAATTTTATGCGCGTACTTTCTGCTTAAAATTCCTAATACACCAAACGTAGAAGCAACTCCATTACAACCTGCCTCAACTGCTAATTTTACAATATTTTCAGGATCAAAATAAATAGGGTTTGGAGCAAAAGATGCACCTGCACTATGTTCTATTCCCTGGTCTACGGGGAAAATAGAGCAATGTCCTGTTCCACCAAGTCTTCCATGACTCATTAATTGATTCATGCTGCCCATTACCCTGTTGTTTCTGTCACTTTGGGAAAAAACGTCATCCAGGTAAGTTGGAGATGGTAGTGTAAGAGTTGATTTATCAATCTTGCATGTGTGATTCATTAAGCTGTCCGCTTTATCACCTAAAATCTCGAGAGTTTTTGAAGCCATATTTAATTATGTTTTATTTTAAGATTGCAAATCTACATGAAATTTCGCATCTCATCACACAGGAAGAGATGTGATACATATCATGTTCCATTATTTTTCTGTTTTAAAATTACCTGAAATGCAGATCATGTGAGGGATACTAGCTGTTCCTTCAATTTTTCAAGATAAGCGGCAGCTTTTGAAAGTCTGCTTCCATACCAGCTAAACATTTCCCCATCTACCAACAGCACGGGTACGCCGGGTAACAATTCCTCCATATCTTTTTGATGTTTTTCTTTGAACGGATAAGGTTCGGAAGAAAGCAGGATCAACGCGCATTTTTTTACGGTTAAGGATTTTAGTTCTATCTCCGGATACCTGGTTTCATTGGAAAAAATATTGTCAACGCCACAATAGGGCAGCAGGTTATTGATAAATGTTTCACCGGCAGCAACCATATAAGGATCTTTCCAAATGAAATAAGCAGCTCGTATTTTTTTATTCTGTTCTGTTTTTTTACGAAGTGATACAAATTTCTGAAGAATATACTTTTGTAAAGTATAGGCTATCTCTTCTTTGTAAGTTATTTCCCCAATATCCTGAATCATTTGTGTAGCATCACCCAAGGTATTTACATCTGTTACCCATATATCGTAATTACGGGAAAGTTCTTCAATCTGTTCTTTTACATTTTCTTCTTTATTGGCAATGATCAGATCCGGTTCCAGGGCATGAATGGTTTTCATGTTCAAATTCTTCGTTCCGCCAACCCTTGTTTTTGTTTTAAACCAGCTTTCAGGATGAATGCAAAACTTAGTAATGCCGACCACTTCACTATCAAGACCAAGGTCAAACAGTAATTCTGTCTGTGAGGGCACAAGGGAAATAATACGAGTATATTTTTTACGGGGATAGTAAGTTTTTAGAATCATAATGGAGTTGCAAGGTACTTCTATATGCCTTCTTTTGTGGGATTGCTATAGTTACTGTACGATTTTACTGGTCTAAAAACCCTGCTAAACAAAACTTCTGAACATAAGTCATTTAGCATTTCCTCATATCCACTGCGTCGTCCTTGCAGATTGCTTCGACGTAAAAGCATCGTTTATTTTTAATATCCGAAATACGACTCGCAACTTAGTTGAATATTCTTTTTTGTATGAACATCTGTTTTTCAAGCAATCTTAACCTAGGCGGCGGTTAAAATGAATTGGTTCATTATGCATACTTTACTTATTGGGTTGAGATTGCTTTGGCACGTAAAGATTGTGTTGTTTATTGATCAACACTGTGTCGCGCAAGGACGAAACGAAAGGATAGGTTTCAAGTGTTCAGGACTTCGGAGTTTGCGAATGAGTGGTCGTCCACACATCGGCATTTTTAATTGTTTGCTTTAATTCATTGGTTTAGAAACGGAAAATTTCTAGAATGGACCATGTTTCAGGCCGCAGAAGAGAGCAATCCCGACCAGGTTTAAATAAAAAACTTCCGGGACACGTAGTACCGGAAGCTTAATTCTTTTTCTGCGCCACACAGATTTCATGGGGATTTTTGGAAAATACTTTCCACCTTGAATTTGGTTTTACACGGGATCGGATTCGGTTTTTAGGAAAATTGGTTTTTTTTATTTTGAAATGAGTGGATAGAATTCATTTTCAAAATAAGTCTTTTATATAATCCTGCTTCTAAGCAGAGAGGTAAATTTAAAAGAAAGAGAAGTTGACTGACACTGGACTTTTTTTTTCGATTTTTTTGGAACTTGGATAGAATCTGTTTTTCGAATAAACCTGGATAGTTTTTGATTAATGTCTGGTTACAACATCAATCAACTTCTGAGAACAAAGATATGTACATGCATATCATGAGACAATAGCACGATTGCTCTTTTTTTTACCATCGGTATTTACTTTCACCTGAGTAAAAATACGACAGTGTAAGTCGTATTTGTTCTTTATAAAAGACCGATTTAACTAATCTGCAAGCCTAAAATGTATAAACTTTTACCAAAGCAAATAGCTTTGATGATTTGATAAGCAATGAAATATAATTTTTAAAATATTCCTCAAGTGATCATTCAAATAAAACACATTGAATAAAGGACAGGCGGAATTGGTATTAAAAATCTAGACCAGTTGTTTTTTAGGATAAACTAACGAAACAATATAGATCGTGATCACAGCAAGAGGAAAAGAAATTAAAGCAGGATTTTCCAATTGATGCATTGCATTTCCAGAATCCAATCCATAACGGTCCCACATGGTAGGCGAGGTCAGTATAATGGCTAAGGAAGAAACGATTCCAACAATAATAGACCAGGAAATACCGGCTGCAGATGTTTTCTTCCAGAATAATAAAAACAGGATGGCAGGTAAATTAGCAGAAGCTGCGATGGCAAAAGCCCAGCCAACTAAAAATGAAACATTCATTCCTTTAAATGCCATTCCTAACACGATCGCCAGAAGTCCTACTGCAAAGGCAGCAATTTTTCCGGCTTTCACTTTCGCCTCATCACTCAAATGTCTTTTTAAATAAACATCCAAAAAATCATGTGCTATAGCACCGGAGGATGCAACAATTAACCCCGCCACTGTACCTAAAACCGTTGCAAAAGCCACTGCTGAAATAACAGAAAACAACACCACTCCAAAAGCTCTTGCCAATAGCGGAGCAGCCATATTGCTCGATTCCACATCCAAAACACCATTTACAGCGGCACCTATACCCATAAATAAAGTAAGAATATAGAATGCGCCGATAGCCGCAATCGCCAGGATGGTTGATTTTCGGGCATCCCTCGAAGATTTTACGGTATAATACCGGATGAGGATATGCGGCAAGGCTGCTGTTCCTAAAAACAAGGCAAGCATCAATGAAATAAAATCCAACTTGCTCCAAAGACTCGAACCTTTTCCTATTTTGTATTTTAATCCGGGAAGCATAAAGTTTTTGCCTGAGGTGGGATTTTGATAATACAAGGAAACACTTTCACCATTATTTGTAAATTTTGCATTGGCAAAACGAACAAGATCGCTCTTTTCAATAATGGATAAATATTCAATCGGGCCAACGGCACCTGTTTTTTCAACTTCCTTTCCATCAACCATAATTTTACTTAGATGCCCCACCTGGTAGAAATTCCCATTTGTCTGTGGCTCTCCATTAAAAAGTTTTTCTCCATTTTTATTTTCGGTTATAGAAAGAGCCTCCTTTAAAGAATAGCTTTCATTTTTCTCTACCAAATTAAACCAACGCACGATACTATCTTTTTCTAATTGAACAAACTCCCTTCCTTTCACATCCATTTGTGTCAGCACTTTCCATCCCGCAACACTTTCCACTTTATCTCCGGCCATCTGCGGGGAGAGCTCCATAAAAGAATGATACTGTTGATTCTTATGATCAGGTGTGAGCGTAAAACCATTTTTAAGAATATAAACAGTGAGTATGGTTGACAGAATGATTAATAATCCGCCTTTTAAAAACTGTACATAGGTTGTAGAGGTCATTCCGGCTGTAGCGACGATCAATATCACAATAACTCCCACCAACAAAACTCCAACCCAATGCGGCAAACCCAGCAGTGGCGTAACGAGGTCGCCGGCTCCGACCATTTGCGGGATCAGGTAGAAAATGGAAATGATTAATGTACTGATGGAAGCGGTCAGAGAAATCGCCGGGGAATTAAATTTTGAATTTAATGCATCCGTAAAAGTGAACTTGCCCAGTTTTTTAAAAGGTTCTGCAATCAAAAATAAAGCAACGACCCAGCCGGCTAAAAACCCAATCGCATATAAGAACCCATCAAATCCTGAAACGGCAATCATTCCACATATTCCTAAAAATGAGGCGGCGGAGAGATAATCACCGGCAAATGCAATTCCATTGATTGCCCAGTGAATCCTTCCTCCGGCAGCATAATAGGAAGAGGCAGATTTCGTTTTACTACCTAAATAAAAAGATAGCCCAAGTACCAGGCCCACAAAGAAAATAAAGAAAGCCAATGCGATAAAAGATACTCCGTAAATCATAATTCGCCCTCCCTTACATTCATTTTATCTTCATACCGACTGCACAAGAAGTTGTAAACCAATCCCAGAAGAACCGCAAAAATAATGAGGCCGATACCATAAAACACCGCCAGGTTAATTCCTCTAAAAACCTCTACGGCCAGAAGTTCATAATTCAGAACGCCGATAGCAACAAAACCAGCGTAAAAACAGAGATAGAGAAAAAAGAATTTGATACCAAGTTTGGCCTTTTTTTCTGAGGCATTATCTACCTCTGGTTCTGATAGAATATTTTGGTGCATAAGCTTTTAGCGTTTTAATTTAAAATCGTTTTAAAAAGAAACATGTATTGAATCAGCAGGTCTACGAAAATTAAATGTAGTTAATTTTAATAGATAAAGAATGCATCAACAATACTTTTATAAACCAAACATTCATTTAACCCGGATAATATTTTAATTCATCAGACAATTAAATCTAAATCACATTCTATCATTCATTTTTAATAAAAAGACATTTTCTTTCGTGAGATTTATTTAGGAAAATAAATATAACCAGGTTTATTATAGAAAGAGGTTACTCAATTTGTAAGCGTAAGTTCCATTGCCAGGAAACGGTACTTATATTCATTTTCTTTTAAAGAAGGAATATCCCATTTCTTCCAGTTTCCTTTAGTATACGTCCAGCTATTTTTTTTTTCGGTGCCTTTAAATGTTGAGATGCCAGGTTCATACCGTAAACCTTTAAATTTCTCTTTAGATCCTGGTTTTGTTATAGTAACCTCATGCCTGTTGGATTCAATAATGAACCATTCAAAAGCGATAAAAAAACCATTTTCCGGAAACTGGATATTGAACTGAGACAGATCAACTTCTGTAATTACCTTCCCCTTTTTGGCAGTTCCAATAATATTTTTGTCATAAAGATATTCGCCGGGATCTCCATTTTCATTTACAGAATATAAGCGGATATTGAATGTTGCATTATTGATCCGGCTATCTGTCAAAATAATAATCTTTTTTAAAAAAGGAGTTGCTTTATAATCATCCTGGTACTCAAAATATTTAGCCACCATCCAGGGAGTTAATCCTCCCACAAAAGAATGATTGGATTCAGATTTCTTAAAACTTTCGATTACTAATTCCTTTGTGCCTTTCTTCGGATGGATGAACACTTCCTGCAAAACGGTCATATTGGGAATCAGTTCCAATATACTTTTAATATCACCTGCCTTAATTCTTTTTGTTTCATAACCGATCGCGGAAAACACAATGATCTTATTTGTATCCGTCAGGTTCAATTCAAATTCACCGCTTTCATTTGATGTAGTTCCAATGTTTTCGTTCTCCACCCAGATATTTACGTACGGAATTTTTTCTTGCGTTTTTCGATCAGTGAGGACAGATTTAACCTGGCAAAGCGCTGTTTGTGCCACAAGGAAAACGACCAAAAATAGCAGGCAGGATTTCATCAGCAAGGAAATTTTAAGATGAATAAATATAAATCGTTTTATTTTGAAAGATACATTGTTATACGAATAGAATCGCGTTATTCCTTTTAAGTACATCGTGAATTTCCACAAATCGCTCCAGCGTAAAAGATCAATAATTATAAAAGCAAACGCTTCAATGTACTTTTTAAATATACAGGCATTATCTTGTGAATTAAACCTATCTGGTTTTTAACTTTTTCATACATTTGACGTTTAAATCAAAACTCCTTATGGCAAATTCTTCAGGCTTTTTTAAAAATGAATCCCTGACATTATCTCAAATTCAAAATTTTGATGGGAAATATCCGAAACAACTCTGGTATTTATTCTTCTCGGAAATGTGGGAAAGATTCTGTTTCTATGGAATGCGTGGAATGTTGGTGGTTTTTATGATCACCAATTTACCCGGTCCTGACGGAGGATTAATGCCCGATAAAGATGCCAATCTTCAATATGGTTCCATACAGGCCTTTGTGTATGCCTTTACGTTTATCGGCGGTCTCTTTGCAGACAAGATCCTGGGATTCAGAAAATCCTTATTTTGGGGTGGTTTGTTAATGATCACGGGAAGTGTCATATTGGCCATTGATCCACATTCTTTCTTCTTCCTTGGAATTAGTTTCACCGTAGTAGGAACCGGTTTTTTCAAACCGAATATTTCTACGATGGTTGGTCAATTATACAAACAAGGTGATCCGCGGAGAGATGCCGGTTTTTCATTATTTTATTCAGGTATAAATATCGGCGCTTTACTAGGTGGATATGCATGTATCACGATAGGCCAAAGCGGTCATCCCTGGTCATGGAACCTTGCCTTTGGTCTTGCCGCCGTTGTAATGACGCTCAGTTTGATCACATTTGTTTTTACAAAAAAACACATGGGTCCCATCGGGTTATCGCCTTTTGATAGTAAGGAAGAAGAAATTGTCGTTTCAGATTCCTCTAAGGATGTGATTGAGATTCCAAATCCGGAAAAAGCTTTGCCATCAAAAATCTCTAAAACAAAAAGAAAATGGCTTGAGCTGGCTGTGTTTATTGGAACATTGGCAGTTATTCCGTTGATCATGACCATGGTTCGGAAAACAGAGTATACCGATTATTTTATGTACACCATCGGGCCATTAACCTTAATCTATCTTATTTATGAAATGTCCCGTCATACCTGGGAAGAAAGTAAAAAATTAATCGCAGCACTTATATTCATCGTCTTTTCGATTGTATTCTGGGCATTTTTTGAACAGGCCGGTGGATCGTTAAGCATCTTTGCCAACAGGAACCTGGACGATACACTTCTTGGCTTTATTAAGTTAAATCCGGTAGGTGTCAACAATTCCGCAAACTCTTTGTTTGTCATTATTTTCGCGCCACTCATAGGGTTACTCTGGCTGGGAATGTCTAAAAAGAAAATTGAACCTAACACGGTTGTAAAATTCGGTTTAGCGTTTATATTTCTTGGAGTTGCTTATTTCGTCTTCTTTTCCACCAGGTTTTTTACCGACGGAATGGGTATTGCCAGCCTGAATGTATTTACTTTAGCTTATTTGTTTGTAACGATCGGGGAACTTTGTTTATCACCGATTGGCTTATCCATTATGACCAAATTATCCCCGGCCAAATTGCAGGGCGTGATGATGGGTATGTGGTTCCTGGCCAGTGCGTATGGACAATACGTAGCAGGTTTAATCGGCGCCGGAATGGCCAGCGAAAACGAAGGATCATCCCTCACTGAAAAACTAATGACCTACACAGCAGGCTTTAAGCAATTGGCTATTTATGCGATTATTGCGGGGGTTGTTTTACTAATCATTTCACCGTTGGTGAAAAAATTGATGGGAGATGTAAAATAAAAGTATCTTTTTGAGATTGAAAAAGCCACAAGGATATTTGATTTCTTGTGGCTTTTTTGATGACGGGGGATTTAAATTATTTATGCCGAATGAGTGTAATAGCGACGTTTGTTTCAGCGGGGTTTTCATTAGCCCGGGTTTTGTGCAGAGGGCAATGAACCCCGATGTGTCGTGAATCATTGGGGAGCCTGCGAAGTTTTCACTAGATTTCCTGCATCAGTTTCTATGTTCTAAGGTCTTCACACATCGGGGTTTTCCCGAAAAACGGGACAGGCCGGGAAACTGTCTTTTAATTCAGGAGTCTAAAATCGGAAAACCCCGCT
>JBBSUB010000110.1:0-13662 GCA_038235345.1 Chitinophagales bacterium | reverse complement strand
TACTTGGATGCACGGTTTTTTAATGCCTTGGCCATATTTGCTTGCATTTAATTCAAACAAATTTCAATAATAATCACGACAGTAAAGGATCTAAATAAAATCAGCAGACCCTAAATAGAACGGATAAAAAAAAGGGTTGCCAACTTTTAGAAAGTGGGCAACCCTTTTTTTATTCTTTTCCAAACGATGGAGGAGCATCTTCCGGGCCACTTCCCCAATTATAATTGGGAACTTTACCCATTACTAAAACCAATGTTCCTCCCTTTTCAAGATCCGAATGATGGAACCAGGGTTTATTCCACCTATGCCCATTTAAGGTAGCAGATTGAATGTATTTATTTTCAGAAGAATAGTTTATTGCTTTCACGGTAAAGCTTTTATTACCCCCAGGATTTAAGGTAGCTTTTTCGAAGAATGGAGATCCTATTGTATACATGGGCATTCCTGGTGTGACCGGGTAAAAACCCATCATAGAAAAAACTACAAAAGCAGAGAGCCCGCCACCATCCTCATCTCCGGGTACACCCATCAGGTCATTTCTAAACCATTCTTTCAAAAGCTTGTGTATTCTCTTTTGTGTCATCCAGGGCATTCCTGAATAATTGTAGAGATAGGGGATATACAAACTGGGCTCATTTGCCATGGAAAACTGTCCAACATTTCCCGTATGATCCGGTAACTGGTGATAAAATTCATATTTACTTTTGCCCAACGGCTCCCGGAATGTCTGGTTCAGGTTTTTATTAAATTGCTCCCTTCCACCCATTAACCGGATCAGATCCGCTACATTATGTGGAACATCCCACCGGTAGATCCAGGCATTGTTCTCCCCGTAATATTCCCGGGCACCCACGCCACCGGAAAAGCGATAATCAAAGGGTTCAATAAAATTGCCCTCCTTATCTTTCGGATGAAAAAATCCTGTTTCTTTATTAAAGATATTGCGATAATTCAGTGCATTTTTCTTAAACATATTTGCATCATCCTTTTTTCTTAACATAGTGGCGATTTGTGCCAGGCACCATTCATCATAGGACGTTCCCAGCGTGACTGCAACAGGTTGTCTTTTTTCCCATCCATGTACTTCCGGAACGGTTTCTTTTTCACCCGGTGTCAGAGCAGGAATATAGCCGTTCTTTTTGTAAAAATCATCCAGCCAACCCGCAGGTTTTGAGGACCAGGGTGCCAGTGTTTTTTCCGTGATGGCATTTTTGGAAGCGGTGTAGGCTTTCTCCAGATCAAAGGAACGGAGTCCTTTCGCATAAGCATCAGCGATGGTAGCCACACCATGATTGGAATTCATCCGGCGGGAATCACCGGTTATTTCCGGGAAGGTGGGTAACCAGAAATTGTCCATTTGCTCTGCCATGCGAATGAATGAATTAATGATATCGGATTCCGTTTGCCTATCGATCAAAATTCTTAACGGATGAGTCGCACGATAGGTATCCCATATCCAGTCATCTGTATAAAAAGGCATTTTTGTTTCATGGATCTTTCCATCAAACGCACTGAAATAACGGTTGTCTTCGGTGATATTTACCGGCCTTTCATAACACCGGTAAAAAGACGTGTAAAAAACAGTCTTTTCATTATCATTATTTCCTTCCACTTGTATTTTGCCTAAAGCTTTATTCCAGGTACTTCGTCCCGAATTTTTTAATTTTTCCAGGTCGAAATGATTGATCTCTCTTTTGAGATTTTTTTCTGCCTGCTCAATACTGATAAAAGAAATGCCGTAGCGGATTTTAATGGTTGGTTGTTTTTGATTAAAGCGAAGCGCTACGGCCACATTTTTCCCTTCAAGACTTTTGATCTGTTGATTGATGTCCTTTTGCTCTTCCAGGCTACCTGCATATTGGGGCATGATATCGGTTTCAGCATACAAATAAACCACCGTGTTATTATCCAATTCCTGGGAGGCATAGACTTTATTCTTATCCGCCTTAATGGTTCCTTTTATGGTATTAAAAACAAGAAAGGCTGGCTCTTCTTTGGAGAACTTTATTTGATAAAGTGCTGATTGATGCGATGGAGCAAACACCACCCGGGTTTGACTTTCATCTAAAGTGACCTGGTAGTAATAAGGTAAAATCGATTCATTATCATACGTAAAACTGCTTACTTTTTTTAAATCCTTTTCGGAAGATAATTGCACGGGGCTTAAATTAAAAGCGGATCGCCCACGATGACTGGTAACGATTAATGGCAGGCCTTTTATCTGATCAGATGTATAATCATCCCGCTCCGGATATACCCGCAGCATACTGTTTGGAAGATGAATGGTGGGATAGGTGGGTACCAGTAAATGACTGATGTTTCCCATGTATGGATTCACATAATCAACGGGTGTTTTTTTCTGCGAAAAACCGATAGTGGAAAGTAAACCCATTATCAGGCAACTTAAAATACTTCTTTGTAAAATCATCAGTAGGGAGTTTTTATATAAAAAAATCATCAGACGGATTTCTCCGGCTGATGATGATCATTTATGCATTGAACCGGATTTATAAAGCTATCCTGACTGCCGGAACATAATTAAATTTTGCTTCAGGAGCGTCGATCAAAGCTCCGATACGAAAGTAATATTGTTTGCCCGGAACCAAATTGTTTTTATTATCATCCAGGTTGATCTGAAGCGTGTAGGTGGTAGTTTCATAGGTGACCATTCCAAGGTCCATCTGGCTGGAAACAACCTTTAGCGGGTCTCCTACATTGGGCTCCTGATGTGCAAACAAACCAATCTTCTTCACATTGTTCGCTACGTTTTGTTGTAAATTAAATGTAGCCACGATCTTATTACCTACTTTTTCAATCTTCGCGTTTTTTATGCGGATATAAGGCAATACTTTAAAATCAACCTTCGTTTCTCCTTTTACCTCAATGCCCATTTTTGGAACATCTACAAAATTTCCCCTGACCGGCCTGATGGAATAGGTATTTGCAAACATCATATTATTCCGGAAGGTACCATCGTTTTTCACAACAAGGTATTGCGTTTCGGGATTTTGATAATGGTTTTCTATGTATTCGATCTGTGTGCCGCGAATGATATCCTGTTGAATTAATTCATTGGTTTGGATATCGTAAATCCCACCATAAATGGAGGCGTTCGGTCCATCATAATTATCTATTTTTTCCAATTCGCATCCATTTATCAGAAGGAGACCAAGGAATGCTGCCAGGTAAATGCTAATCTTTTTCATACGTTGTTTTTTCGTTCGTTTATCATTGCCGGATATTTCCGGAAATTGAATTATTTACTCAATTAAGAATTGATCAATACTGCGGATTCTGTACCATTCCATTATTATTTGTTCCTGGAATGGGCAGATAATAGCTCCGTTCGGGGAATGTTTGCGGATTGCTGCCGGGAACATTTTTGCGCACGAAAATATATTTTGGAGTGACTCCTCTTAAATCGATCATTGGTACCAAAGCTGTCTTTTGTTTATTATTAAAAGCTGTATGGAACGTTCTTCTGCGAATCATATCCCAGTAATTTTGATTTTCAAAGGCAAGTTCCACGGTTCTTTCTCTTAATACATTTTTCAAGGATAAGGGAACATCTATAGTGTGACCGGCTCTGCGCCTGATATTGTTAATGGCTTTGGCCGCGTTTGCTGGTGCATTATTTTGAGTATAATTACTTTCAACCACCGCTTCTGCATAGTTTAATAAAATTTCTGCATAACGCATATCCATAAAGTCGGTTGTAGATTGCATGAAGGAACTGATGCGGGCACTTTCATTTAAAAATTTGCGCATTAAAAATCCTGTTCGCGTCATATTAGCAGATCCATCAAAGCCGGAATACTGTTCAGAAAATTCTTTTCCGTAGGTAAAATATTTTACACCGTTATAATCAAATGATGCTCTTGAATCAATAAGAGTACCATCGGGTTTTACGATGCCACCTTGTATCACAATTTTTGTTCCTTTCCAGGTTGCATTTGGATAAATAATGGTTGCGAAAAAACGGGCATCTCTTCCCTGGAAGATCTGTTCCGGTGAATCAAAATGCAGGTAATTTGCTGAAGGATTGTAGCCTTCATTTGGAGTAGCCCCACCTGCGGCAGTTGTTGCCAGGGAAGTGATCTCTCCGGGTTTGTCATACGTCTCATAAAGATCTACCAATTCCATAATTGGATTTGTACGTCCCCGATAAGGAAAACCTTCGGAAGTTTGATTGGGATTGTTCCATCCATCATAATCATGTGCCAATGCTCCACCTGCCTGCCCATATCCTTTCATAAAAATAACCTCGGAAGAGGCGATGTTTGGATCCATAAACATATCCTGATAATTTTTTGCAGCTTCCTGCGGATTGGCTGGGTTAAATTTATATAAAGAGAATGCGCCCGAATTCATGATCGCTTCTGAAGCCTTAATGGATTGTTCGTAATAACGATTGGCTTCTCCCGCATCAATTCCTACCATTTTTAGTGTGGCCGCCGGTCCGGATAAGGGAGCAAGATTCCAAAATTTAGCAATAGAAGCTGCGTGTAAGGCTACCCGTGATTTCAAGGCATAAGCTGCCCATTTTGTTGCCCGTCTTTTAGTAGTACTGACGCTGCTCCGGGTTTCCGGTAGATTTTGAATGGCCTTATCACATTCTGCCAAAATGAAATCCCAGGTCTCTTTTTCTGTACTTCTTGGCACGGAAAGACTTTCAAAATCTGTCGTGTAATCCTGGTTTTTTGTTATGATCGCCACACCGCCATATCTTTTCGCCAGGGCAAAATAAGTGTAGGCTCTAAGAAAAGAAGCTTCACCTAATAATTGCTTTTTTTCGGCTTCTGCCATAGCCAGCCCTGGAATAGATTCCGCCAGAATATTAATGTTTCTGTTCAGCTTATATCCTTTATCCCACCACTCGTTTCTAAATTCATTCCAGTTACCCCATTCTGAGTGGATGGCTTCCAGGCTATATTGGGAAAGAGACAAAGAGCCTGTATTTCCCCGGGCATTAAATCCTTCTCTCGGAAAATAAACGAAATCTTCAATCGGAGCCTGGTAGTAAAGATTGGCCACAAAAGCGGTTATTCCATTTGGATCAGATAAAACAGCATCTCCCGGAATCTTATTCTTTGGTATTACGTCTAATGATTTAGAGCAGGATATTGCTGTAAAAAGAAGCAGGCCCAAAATAATATTTTGATATTTATAAATTTTCATACTTTTTGTTTTTGTATTCTTTAATAGTTTCATTTTTCGAAAATGTTTTTAAAATGAAACGTTTATTCCAAAGTTGAAACTTTTTGTCAGCGGATAGTTATATCCGGCACTATAATCTCCTTCAGATTTTTCCGGGTCAAATTGCTTTAAGAATGAATCAGAAAATGTCAATAAGTTTTGCGCATTCGCGTATACACGCACATTATCTAAGCGGATTTTTTTAATTAGTGGTTGAGGTAAAGAATAGCCAATCTCCACACTCTTCATACGTAAATAAGTAGCATTAATTCGCCACCTGTCGCTTTCATGATAATTTGATCCCATATTGTCTGCGAATCGGTTTGCAGGCCATTTGCCGGCAACCCATTCGCCGGATGGATTAAAAGGATCAGTTGGATGCCAGCGGTCATAGAAGTATGCCGGAATATTTCCATCATTAAAGAACATTTGGCTAAAGACTTCATTAAAACGGATAGTATATAAACCTGCCCCCTGGAAGATAGAACTGATATCAAAATTATTCCATCCCGCGTTTAACGTAAAACCATAAAACAATTTTGGATCACGATTCCTGAAAATTGGCATCCTGTCTTTTGAATCTATCACTCCATCGCCATTAATATCTTCATATCGAAAGTCACCCGGAAGTAATTGCGTATTTCCTCTATCGAAATTCTGTACCGGTGCATTCAAAATTTCTTCCTTATCCTGAAACTGGCCGCTGTAAGAATAACCCCATTCCCGGTCATTCCATCGGTTGAGGTATCCGTATTTCCAATTGTCCCAACTACTGGTGGCATCAGGCTTGTCTACTTTGGTCCACATGGTGCGGGCAAGGTTTGCATTAAAACTTACGCCATAGTGAAATTTATTATTAATCGTATTCCGATGGCTCACTACGAAATCAAATCCTCTGGTCAATTCATTTTCCAGGTTTTCAATGGGCATATTGCCACCAAATGTATTTGGCAGGCCGCCTTCCCTGGCTTTTAATTTCCCGGTTTTTGCTCTTTCATAATAATCTGCTTCAATACTAAATAATCCTTTCAATATTCTTAATTCAACTCCAAAATCCAGTATGGTTGATTTTACCCATCTAAAATCAGGATTAATAACTCCAGGCGCAGTTAAACCACCTAAAAATGATCCATTTTCAAATTCTGCTCCCTGGTTTGAATTAGGAGAAAATCCAAGTACGTGTTGAAAAGGCGCTCCGACATTTTCTCCGATTGCTCCATAGCTTCCTCTCAATTTCATGTCATCTACAAACCGTATATTGTTTTTAAAAAATCCTTCTTCGGAAATCCTCCATCCAGCAGAAACTGTCGGGAAGAATGCCCATCTTTTACCCGGGGCATACCTGTAAGAACCGTCATACCGGAAGGAATAACTTGCCATGTATTTATTTTGATAATCGTAATTCAAACGCCCGATATAGGCCACAGTTGCTTCCTCTTCTTCTCTTCCCTGGTTTGTTTGATTTCCGGAGGCGTAATCCACAATATCTGTCGTGTAAAATTCATATTCGCGTCTCAGGAAGGAGTATTTTTTATTGTATTTGTTTTGTTCTGCTACAGCGGTTGCATCTAAATGATGTCCATTACCAAAAGATTGTTTGTAGGAAAGCTGGCCCTGAAATACCAACCTGTTCGCGTCATCAATCCCATTGGAAATCCGGGGCGGGTTGATTACCTGTGAAGTCAGGTCCTGATTATAAACTTTGTAATTTTTCCAAACACTTTTATTGAACATATTGTAACTATCATAAGCCACTGTTCCTTTTGCTTCCAGACCTTTTATAAAGGGAGCCTTATATGTTAGAACGGCCGATGAGCGGAAACTTTTGTCTTCATTCCTTGTATATCCGGCATATTTTTTTTGCGCCATCAACACCGGATTTTGTTGAATATAAATGTTGGCCGGATACTCCGGATTATCATTTATGTAGGGTTTTTCATTCGGGTGACTTACTACAGAGCCTTTGTAAATCCAAATAAATCCATCGCCGCCCGGGTATTCTCTATCGCTATAACGTCCCGAAAGAAGTATATCTGCAGTTAAATCGTCCGTAAGTTGCACTGTAAGGTTACTACGAAAATTATATCTCCTATAATTGATGTCATTACTTTTGAAAAGGCCTCCTTCATTGAAATGCCCAAGGCTTACAAAATACTTCGCTTTATCGCTTCCTCCCCTTACTGAAAAGTCATGCTGTTGTTGGAGTGCATTTTTTTTAAAGGTTTCACCATACCAATCTGTACTTTCATAACCCGGTGCCCCTGTTTTCCATTTTTCAAGATTCTCTTTAGTGATTGCATGTGTTCCATTCCTATAATAAATTGCATTGTCATACATTTCAAGGTATTGAGCCGCAGATGCCATTTGGGGAATATATGTCGGTTGTTGAATTCCCAATACACCGGAGTAATTAAAAACCGGTTTTCCGTTAATTCCTTTTTTGGTCGTAACTAATATAACTCCATTTGCAGCATTCATTCCATAAATGGCGGCAGATGCATCTTTCAATATAGAAATGCTTTCAATATCATTCGGATTTAATTGATTGAATTCAATTCTTCCATCCCGTACAATTCCATCTATAACATATAAAGGATCTCCAAATCCGCGAATATTAATGGATGAACTAAAGCTTCCCGGTTCCCCGTTTTGGTGCCTTATCTGTAAACCCGGAATTTTCCCCTGCAAGTTTTGCGACAGACTGGAACTGGTTGTAGTAACGATATCCTTTGCCTGGATAGTTGAAATAGCGGCTGTAACATTCTGTCTTTTTTGCGTACCATAACCAACTACTACCACTTCATCAGCTACAGTTACCTCAATTTCCAAGATTATAGTTATAGAATTATTATTGCCAACGGTGAAAGATTTATTCTGATATCCAATAATAGAAAATTCAAGAATCTCGCCCGGGTTTGCCTCTATCCTAAAACTCCCGTCCGGTTTAGTGCTGGTTCCTATTGTGGTTCCTTTTTTTAAGACTGATACGCCTTCCAGTGGATTGCCTGCTTCATCTTTAACCAAACCATTTATAGTATTGAATATTTCCGGAGTAATCGTTTCTAAAGATGAAAAGACCGAAGTGATTGGCTTTTTTGTTTTTACCACAATGATCTTATCCAAAATAGTATAAGATAAAGGCTGGTTTTTAAAACAAATATTCAATGCTTCTTCAACAGAAACATCTTTCACATGAATACTGACACCTTTTGTTTGTTTCAGCACCTTGTCTTTGTAGAAAAAATTATAACCACTTTGCTTTTCAATTTCATTGAAAATGGTTTTAAGGGAGGCATCATCTTTCGATAATGTTACTTTCTGCGAATAGCCGGTAGCACTTACCTCCAAACAAGTGGCAAAAATAAAAATGATAATTAATTTCATAATCAAAAGTGATTTAATATAACCATCCCTTTTGCTCAGGGACAGGTTAACTGAATGTTTTAAAATCATAACTTTGTATGGTTTAGGTTTATTTAAAAATGAGCAATTTTTACACGCTTTTTTTTGGCTTTTTTAGCCATTTTGAACCTGAATTTTTTAGCCAGTAGTGTTTGCCCACTTCTGGCTTTTTTTTAGGTTCAAAAGTTGATTTAATCTTTCTTAATCTTAATCAATTATTTTCAGCTCTACCAGTGTCTACTTTTTTTTAAGGCTTTACCATCAAATTTCGTCCGACTCTCTTAATATTGACTTCATTTAATTCAAGTGCTTTCAAAAGGTCAGATAAAGGAACATCTCTTGAAATTTTTCCGGAAAATCCTTCTGTATTCGCTGTGCCTCCAAAGCTTACGTCTACATTATACCACCTGGCCACCTGGCGCATTAACGTGTGCAGATCAGTATTATTAAAAAGGAAATAGCCATTCTTCCAGGCCATTACCTGTTCCAGGTCTGCATTCTTTTTGATCTTTATTCCTTCGGAAGTCATTTGAGCTTGCTGGCCGGGAGATAAAATTTCCACCCGGTTCTCCTGTGAAATTCTAACGGATCCTTCCAAAAGAGTTGTTTTAATTTCCGGCTCATTGTCATAGGCGTTTACATTAAAATGCGTTCCCAAAACTTCTATTTCTCTGGATTTTCCCGCCCGGTTTGGGATTAACACTTTGAATCTTTTTTGAGCATTTTTCGCCACTTCAAAATAAACTTCCCCGGTTATTTCCACCTTTCTTTCTTTTCCCGGAAACGATGATGGGAAACGAATACTGGAAGCAGCATTCAGCCACACTTTTGTTCCATCTGATAATGTCAACCTATACTGGTTGGAATTGGCCGTTGTGATTGTATTATAGACGGGCACAGAATTCAACGAATTACTGCTGCCTTCCTGGTAAGTTATCTGATCATTTACTTTAGACACATTTGAATTTCCTTGTTGAGCTAAATTTCCATTTGCAACACTATCAAGGAGTATAGTTGTTCCATCATTCAGGGTAAGAATAGCATTATTATTTCCCGGTGCGATATCTTTTACATCCGCTGTTTTAGTCTGATTTTGAACAAGAACAATTTCTTTATTCTGCCGGAATAACAGGAATGCTGTAGATGATAAAAGAACAAAAACAACCGCAGCCGCCGAAGCCCGGAACCATTTATGCTGATAGAAAGGGGTGACTTTACGGCTGATTTTTTCATCTTCACTAATGGCTTTTTTTATTTGGAGTAAAACGGTATTCAGTAATTTTTCTTTACTCTCTTGAGGAGATGTTTTTTGATTTATTTGGGACGGTAGTTGTTCCCGGATAAAAGCTCTCAATTGTTCTTCGTTCTCTTCTTTCCCGAAAAAATCAAACAATGATTTGATCTCTTCCGTGGTGCAGTTATTATCCAAATAACGCTGAAATAATTCCTGTATATTTTTGTTTTCTTCCAAAATTGGTTATTTAATAACGAATACGATTGAGCAGCATTTATCCTCTGCCGGAGTATTTTATGTCCCCTAATTTGAAGGAGTGATCTTTATAGCACTGATATAGTAAAAACCCGATCCGTTGTTATTATTTGGCCCTTCGGTAACCTCGATGGTGAGTTCACCCGCTTTGTTGGGTTGTACACCTTCTACACAGGCTGATTTGGATTTATTACCGGATGTATTCAATAAGGCTGTTTTTTCATTGGCTCCTTTTACTGTATAGGATGTTTCGCGATTATCTCCCACACAACATCTTACGCCGAAAAAGCAAAAGTCATATTTTTTATCCGGGTTAAGATTCGTCAGTTTAAGCGTGCTTTGCTTAATTAATACCCCGTTCCATTCTCCTTTGGAATTACCATAATAAGAACCGGAAGAAACGCCATTCGGTATTGTCCAGTTTGGAATAGTCACATTGTTCTCACCGGACCCGTTTTTTCCATTGAATCTTTCCGTAATAGCAATGGTTATCCCGGTAGCACGGCCGCTTTTTTCTTTTAGATTATTTATTGTGACACCCACTCCTGCATTATCACCCATAAATCCGTTCCACTCATTAATAGGATTACTCATACCAAAGCCAATAAATACAGGGCCGCGTAAATTTCCTACTCCCTGGTATTCTAGCATTTCTGTTACTTCATTTGGTTTTTGAACAGCAAAGTGAGCAGCATTTTGAGCAATCCGGGCATAGTAATCTGAAACACCATTCGGTTTATACAAATTACCGACAGCACTTTTTTGGAAAATGGATTCAAACCAGGTTAAAGCCGCGGTATATCTTCCAACATTTTCATCCAGGTGATATCCGTCCCTTGTGAAATTATCTTCAATTAAGCTTGTTCTGCCGTTTTGAATGGCCGTTCCGACTGGTACCAGTAAGTCAGCTCCTATAAGCACTTTGGCTTGTTTATAAGCATTCACAATCGCTCCATACATAGTCATCTGATCATTACCATAATTTGCAAAGCCATCATGCGTGGAATTTTGCGCGTAAGCCCATGTTTGGTGCAGAACGTATTTTACATCCTTATTGGTCGCTTTACCTTTTATATAATTATATAATTGTGGAAGGGTAGTTTGAAATGTTGGAAACTGACCGGAATTATTACTCACTTGCTGGAAACTGATATAATCCCAATCTTCTGCAGCAAGGGCGGTTGCGATACTTGTTTTTTCTTTATTCGTCTTTTTCCCCTCAACATCTATTTTTCTAAAATCATAAGCGGCAGTATTATTTTGTGCATTTTGCCCATGCATTTCCAAAGAAGCTCCACCGATGTACAGATTCCCAATTACTACCGGTTCACCGGAAGCTTTTGCTATATTATATAAATAGAATTCAAGCGCATCCTCTGAAAAACTATTTCCAATGGCCAGGATTTTGGTTATACCGTCACCTTTTAAATCTGTAACAGTGACCTTACAAATGGCGAAGATCTCCCCATCAGGCGTCGCAATTCTGATTTCTGTATTTCCCGGTGATTTACCGGTGATAACACCTGAAAAGTTTTCCCCGCCAACAACATCAGCGATTGCAGGATCCATGGAAGTCCATGTATAGCTTCGTTTCGGTGTAACATTCTCTCCGAAAGATGCATTAATCGTAACCTTTTGACCCTGGTTTAATTTTATCGATTGTTTGTCGAAAGTTACGTACTGCTCCATGTTCGGAGTTCCATTGTCTTTTTTACATGAAAATGAAAAGAATAAAAATCCGGAAAATAGAATGCTTAAAATCAGTTTATGGTGCCTCATAGATTTATCAATTAAAATGATTTAAATGAACTGTATAAAAAAGAATTAGTATGAATTGTTCAGCCAGTTGTTCAACAGGAAATTGCATGTTTGGAAGCTAATACGTTTATGAAAAGGGTTTACTCTGCTCTGATAGAAATATTTTTTAGAAATAGTTTGAAATTCTATAATCAGGCTAAAGAATAAA
This sequence comes from Chitinophagales bacterium, assembly GCA_038235345.1. GTDB lineage: Bacteria > Bacteroidota > Bacteroidia > Chitinophagales > Chitinophagaceae > Ginsengibacter. Next base: position 1,609 of record JBBSUB010000110.1, on the reverse strand, counting down.
AATAGCCAGAAGGTTTGTTCCTGAATAAATGTTGAATTAAAATAGGGTGATTACGGCGATAGTTCGGCGCATAAAAATAAGGCGGACGGGAAATTTATTTAAATTATTAGACGAATTTATCGTGAACAAAAAATTACGAAAGAAAGATCAGGCTGATTATGCCAATGGAAGTTGTATTCCATCTCTTTAATCTTTCCTGAACAAATTTATTTGCTTTTACAATGTGGTCACTGATGGTGGAAGTAGAAATGTTGAGCAGCGCGCTTACTTCTTCATAAGAGTGGTCCTCCATCTTAATCAAACGGAAGATCTGGCGACGTTTTGGGGGTAATGTATCAATGACGTTTTGTAAAAATTGCTGATTTTCTTTATTGAAACAGGCCTCTTCCACATGGCTGTAGATTTCCTTATTTATATTTATTAATTCAGCCTGAAGTTTTCGTTCCCGCGCTACTTTCCGGAAAAAATCATAGACAGCATTTTCTGCGATCCGGAATAAATACGAACGGAAGGATTGACCTGCATCGATCTTGCTCCTGTTTTTCCAGATCTTTATAAAAACTTCCTGTAATAGTTCAGCTGCATGACTTTCGGATTTTATGAGTTTTATGAGATATCCTAATAATCGGGAGCTGTATAAATGATATAGTTCTTCAAAGGCAGCCTTATCCCCTTCTGCAAGGCGTTTAACCAGAATTTCCTCCATTGAATTGTTACTACTCCTCATTTGATTTGGTAACTGTTTTAAAAACTGAATTTAACCATCTTTTCTTCAAACGGAAAAATTTATATTTATCAGTATAAGTTTTAAGATGTGATTTTAAAGGTATTTGAAAATTTTATAAAGAGCCATTTGATATTTTATAATATAAAAAAGGAGGAATTATCCGGTAATGATTGATTCATACATTGATTGTTTTGAATCTTTCACCTGACTAATTCCTCCTTTGTTTCTCTTTGAGGGATTCCTTCTCTAAGAGTCTTTTCTTACAATTTCTTCATAATCTCCTCCACTGCTCTCTTCAATTGTGGGTCATTGCCATTCATTCTATCCTCAAAGGTGTTTTTCACAAATATATCCGGTGCTACACCGGTTTTTTCCAGATCTTTTCCATCAAGCGTGTAACATCCCCAGGAAGGAAGTCTTACGGAGGAGCCGTCTATTAATCTTGCAGATGTTGTAAATATAATCCACCGATATGTTTCTGTACCGACGATAGTTCCAAGTTTTAGTTCTCTAAAACCGGCGGCAGTCATTTCGCCATCGCTCAGCGTTTGTTCATTTATCAAAAGAATGATGGGTTTGGCTGCGGGCGCAAAATTTGGTTGCGGACTTATTTTTCCATCGCGATATTTCCATTGCAGGTAGGGTTTGCGGGAAAGAAATTGAAGCACTTCATCATGCACATTTCCACCCGTGTTATATCTTAAATCTACAATCAGAGCATCTTTTTTGGCGACAGAATCAGACACCATATCCAATTTGAATTTCTCCAAAGATCCGCCACTCATATCTTTCATATGTACATAGCCAATACGGTTATTACTCAATCGATTTGTGTTTTGACGATTGGCGTCTTCCCAGGTGTCGTATAATTTGCCGACCATT
>JBBSUB010000109.1:0-13674 GCA_038235345.1 Chitinophagales bacterium | reverse complement strand
TAATGCCTGGAATGCCTGAGGACAAAGACATAGGAATATCAATGTTTTTTGCAAACGATGCAATATCCGGCGAGGGTGGTATTACATTCTGGCTGTTTAAAAATTGGCTTTTAGTTTGGATGCAAACCAGAGAAAAAGCAACAAATAGAAAATATTTCATCATCATAAAAGATATTAAAATTTATACCCTACCCTCCACACCACCGCCCTGCTCACCGGTAGATGCTCTCTGTGTAAAAAATCATACAGCAATTTCATTTCACCTCTCACCTTTTTGCTAATCTTATATTTTTTGCTGATTCCCAGTAAAGCACTTCTTTGCCAGGCATTGTAATTCTTTAACTGCTCTATATTTTTGAATCCGGCATTATGGTTCATCTCATAACCACCACTAATCCATAGGCTGCTCAGGAAGCCCGATTTACCATTGCCAAAAGGTTTCCAATCCATGAAACTTCTTAGGCTCACACCCTGGTGACTAAGACTTATATGCTGAATGCTTCCCAGACCTAAACTATATCCCAGACCGGCACCCATAACAAATTTGTCCGATAATTTATAGCCCAAGCTCACAGCCACTTTGGCTGTGCCGGGCATTAAAGAATTGTTCTTACCAAAATCCACATCAAAACCATACTCCATTCGCTTAAAAAGAGATTTAGTTTTCTGGTTATTGGGTACGAAATCCGGCATGTCAGGATCTCCGTCGCTTTCTCCCAATTTGTCGAGTTTATCTTTGAGTTTATTGATTTCTGCATGAGCCTGCGATAAATTTTGTTGCACCTGCTGCATGGCGCCGGGGCCACCGGCAGATATCCGGGTTTGAATCATTTGTTGAACAGAGCTGCGGGTTTGAAGTCCGGAGAGACTTGCCGCTGTTCCATAGTTTTGCGGCAAGGCAAAAAGTGACGCTAATTGACTGTTTTGCTGCATAAAGCTCTGAAAGGCAGGGATCTTGTTCAGCAATTTTATGGTGGTCGCTTCTATCTTTTGCGGGTCTTTAAGCATGTTTTTGTATTCCTGTACCTGGGCTTTGTAATAATATGCTGTCTTGTTTATTTTTTCGTATTGCTTTTGCAGGCCACGTGGCAGATGCGTGTATTTGGCTAATGCTTCTTTCATCAGTTGCCTGCGTTCGCCTATAAATGCCTGCACCTGGCTGGTTTCATTTAGATTTGCTTTCAGCTTTTCCAGAGACTCCGAAGGCAGTTTTATTTTTTCTTGTAAATCTGGGTATTGATTTAGGAAGGAAAGCGATGTACTGAGGGTGTCTATCCTGGCACTGTACTCATCCAGATTTACCTTTTGTAATTTCTCGCTTTTAGTCGTAAGGCGGGTTGTAAATTTTTCGTAGGCATCAGAAGAGGATTGGGCAAATTTTGCGGAACCTGAATCAATACCTGATAGCTTTTTATAAAATTTTCTTTCTTCCCGCTTCAGATTCTTTAAATACTTACCGGTTTTCTTTGTAAGATTCTTATTTATTGAAGCATACTTTTTTTCCACCTTATTATAAAAACCATTTGGTAGCTCTTGCAGTTGAATTGCGATACTATCTACCTCCTGAGCCATAACCGGATCAGAGAAAAAGAAAAATCCAAAAATGATCATATACCTGAGCATGGATATCGTTTATTACATCTACCTTTTTTTATAGAAATGCAATTGATAGCAAATCTTAAAAATAGTAGTATCTGTCCTTTCGGACCGGATAAAAAATACTTATATTCTGTTTTTTTAAACCTTCTGGAAGGTTTGTTTGATATTCCGGTAAATAAAATAATTAAGCGGGTTGCGTGGTGCGCAATTTTCTTTTGGTGTGGTGGACTTCTTTGGTTTGTTAACACAATGATAATACATGGTTTCAACACTTCCAAGCTTTTCTGAAAATAATTTTGTTTTGAAAAATAAAAACCGGAATTATCCTTTAATATACAGACCAATTGGGTATACTACTAAAAGTGGCTTAATTTCGATAAATCAATTCTTATCGTTTTATAAATTATTTTTACGAAATGAGAACATCGCTTTCACATCTTCCACAAATTAAACAAGAGCAAATACTTCAAATAGTAGAAATCATTAAAGATGTAATCCCAGCTGAAAAAATTATTCTCTTTGGAAGCCATGCAAAAGGAAAGCAGGTAGACCATAAATATCAGGTAAAAGACGGAACCACTTTTGAATACACCAGTGACTATGATATTTTAGTGGTACTAAAAGATATTCCACAGAAACTTTTTAATCTTGAAAGTACCATTATAAACAAAACCCAGAAATACCATGCTCCGGTAAACCTGGAGATTCATGAAATTGACTACATAAATAAAGGGTTAGAAATCGGGGAATATTTTTTTACCGACATTATTAAAGATGGAATTGTTTTATATGATAACAATAATGTACAATTTGTAGAAGCACGGGAACTCACTGTAGAAGAAAGAAAGGAAAAGGCACAACGATATTTTTATACATGGTTTCCACAAGCTGAAGCTTTTGTAAAAGGCTGTAAGTTTTTCATTACCGAAAAGGAATTAAAAATAGCAGCATTTAATTTACACCAGGCATCAGAAAGTCTATACTATACTGTTTTATTAGTTTTCACAGATTACAAACCAAAATTGCATAATCTTTGGAAGTTGCGTAAGAAGGCGAGACCTTATTCGGAAGATTTATTTTTAGTTTTTCAGACAGATTTGATTGAGTATGATAATCACCTATTTGATTTACTAAAGAGAGGTTACATTGATGCGAGATATAAAGAAGATTATTTAATAACGGAAAAAGAACTTTATGACATAATAGATAAAGTTACTTTAATGATTCCGATAGTAGAAAGGATTTGTAAGAAAAAATTTTCACCTTTTGAATAGAAGCCCTTGAGCTTAAGCTTTTAAGTCACTTATCATTTAGTGCTTTTTCAATTAAAGCATTATATTTTCCTAATACTTCATAATACTTATCTTTCCAATAATTGATCTGTATGGCTGCTTCGTCAATACTGATTGGTGGATTATGCACGAAATTTTGAATTTCTCTAATTTGAGGAATATCGATAGAAAAATCAATCCCGAGAGCCCTTCCATATTGAGCAATAACTTCCAGCGGCAAATCTTTATTAGCAATATGGTTATAGTAAGTTGTTCTACTCCATCCGGCCCTCTTTACAACTGTAGTAACTGACCTTCCACTTTTTCTAACAGCCTTTTCAATAAGTTTACCTCGATGCACTAATGGTAGTTTTTTGGTTAACTGTAAAAATGTGGATAACTTTGTTAACATTACTTTACATGTTTGTTCATTATATGTAAACTTTACTTATCTTTCCTAATTATAAGACTCATTATTGCGAGCGTGAGATGCAAGCAATGAAATGAGACACAAAATAAAATCATACAACTCTTTAAAGTGCAGAGGCTTTTTCTGCAATATTGGGCACATCTCACGCTCTAATAATGGAGTATTAAGCCCTGCACTTTATTATTGTATCCATGTGTTAGTTTTTTTTGTAAAACCAAAGCTTTATCCAACTCTATATGGATTATATCAACTGATTGTATTTCGTTCTGAACAACCAAACCCGCTATTTAAAAAATACCGGATTGCTTCACTGCCACTCTTTTTTAATCAATGGCAAATTGCCCATCAATACGAAAGCCTGGAACAGGTTCTTTATGCGGCCATGCCTCGCAACCCCGAATAGCTTTGGTTGCGTTTATACATTCGCGTTAGCAAGATTTTTAAAAAATTTCTTTCCTGGCTTTTTATTGCTTTCGCAAATTTATAAAAACCACCCACCGGTGCTCTTCTACTTGTTTCTCATGCGAGTATTTTAGAGCCCAAGGGCTGCCTTTTGGCGCCATGGCCGGGCAGCTTCTGTTAGTATTTCATTCAATTTACTTTACTCTTTAATTATATAAAATGAAAAAGCTTTTATGCTTTATTGGCGGAGCCATGCTCTTGACACAAGTGCATGCACAGCAAGAAATAGAGCCCTTCTATATTGGAAATAGGGTGCCGGATTTACCACTAAAAAATATTATTAACTATAAGGATAGCGTTGCTAGCCTTTCATCATTCGGGAACAAAATTATTATCCTGGATTTCTGGAATACTCACTGTAGTTCATGTATTCTTATGTTTCCTTTGGAAGATTCCATACAAGCCATGTTTCCTGACGATGTACAGTTTATTTTGGTCACAAACGATCCCAAAGAGAAGGTAGAAAAATTTTTAAAAAAATATAATGCTTCACAATCAAAACCTCTGACTCTTCCGATTATTACTAATGATCAATTTTTAAAAAAAATGTTTCATTTTAGGTACATCCCTCATTTTGTTTGGATAGCCCCTAATGGATTAATAATGGCACAAAGTTCAGATTTTTTTATTAACAGTGAGAATATTGCTAACACCTTAGTCCCAATAAGAGCCGAAGAGATAAGACTTCAGGGTAATAGAAATGCTGACTTTAACCTTCAAATGCAAAAGCCAACTAAAGAACTGCAAAAATTTCTCTCATTAATTGACAATTAAAAACTATTTATGAAAATAAAATTTATTATACTGATTCTCTTCTTGTTTTCAGAAGGATCAGTTTATGCACAACAAAAAATATTCCTTAAGGGTAGGGTTACTGATACAAATAATAATTTAATTGAAGGTGCTTCAGTAAGTTCAATTAAAAGCAAAAGTATTGCCTTAAACAGAGAGGATGGATTTAACATTATACTGAACCAGTTGCCTGATACACTTCTTATAAGTGCAATAGGTTTTGAAACCAAAAAGATTATAGTTAAAGATGCCGGATCTCCCCTAATAATTGTTCTACATCCATTCTCTTTCAACCTGGATGAAGTGGTCATTAATACCGGTTATCAAAAAATTCCGGGAGATAGAGCAACGGGTTCCTTTCATTCCATAAATAATGAACTTTTCAACCAAAGAATAAGCACGGATATAATGAGTCACCTTGACGGTGTTACAAGCAGCCTGTTAATCGATAAAAGGAGAGCCAATCAAATCACTTATCAGATAAGAGGGCTAAGTACTTTAACCCAAAGCGCAATGATGCCGCTCATTGTTCTTGATAACTTCCCTTATGAAGGTGATATCAATAATATCAATCCCAATGATATAGAAAATATCACTATTCTGAAAGATGCAGCAGCATCAAGTATATGGGGCGCACGGGCAGGGAACGGTGTAATAGTTTTTACCACAAAAAAAGCAAAAAAAGGTCAACCATTTAAGGTAAGCGTAAACACAAATATGACCATTCTTCCTAAACCCGATCTTTTTACAGCTTACGAGGTGCCAACAGAAAGTTATATTGAATTGGAAAGATTTCTGTTTAGCAAAGGATATTATAATAGCATGTTTAATAGTATTCGAAGGCCCGCACTATCCGGAGTGGTTGAATTATTGCAGGCACAGAAGTTAGGGGTTATTACACATGGACAGGTCGAAGAACAAATCAATGCATTAAAACAAATAGACGTTCGTAATGATATGGAAAAATATCTTTATCGAAATGCCTTAAAACAACAGTATGCCATTAACCTTTCTGGTTCAAGCGAAAAATTTGATTACCTAATTTCTACAGGATATGATAATGACATGTCAAATCTTGTCGGGAATAATAATAATCGCATTACTCTAAGATCTGATAACACTCTTTGTCTCTCTAAAAAATGGAATATTCAAACCGGAATATCTCTTACTAAAACAAATATTACAGATAACAATCCTGGTGGGTATGGTAGCTATAAAGTGTCTTTGAATGGGATTACACCCTACAGCAGGTTGGTCAATGATGACGGAAGTGCAGCCGCTTTGGATATTTACTATCGGGGATTGTTTACAGATACGGCGGGTAATGGAGGATTATTAGATTGGAAATTCCGGCCAATTGATGAACTTCATAATAATGATAATTATACAACGCAATCGGATGTATTGGTAAATCTTGGTTCTATTTATAGTGCTAACAAATGGTTGACAGCAGAAGTTCGTTACCAATATCAAAGTTTATGGAATCAAAATTATAATTATCAAAACCTGAAATCATTTTATACCCGGGATTTAATTAACCAGTTTACTCAAATCATAGATGGTTCTCCTTATTACAATATTCCTAAAAACGGTATTGTCAATTCCATTGAACACAAGACTGTATCACAATCTATTCGAGGACAATTGAATATTGATCGAAAATGGAATTTAAAAAATCACTTATCAGCAATAGCAGGGGGAGAAATCAGAGAGTTAAAAAATACATCAACAACAAGACAGGATTTTGGTTATGATGCTAACTCACTTAACTCAACAGGAGTAGATTATACCAGGCAATATCCAACTTATAATAACATTCGAGGTTTTTCCTATATTCCGGATAGAACAAATTTTAATGCGACACTTAATCGCTTTGTCTCGCTTTACTCTAATATTTCTTATACATATAATGATCGCTATATCTTTTCAGGAAGTATAAGGAAAGATGCATCCAACCTCTTTGGAGTAAATACAAATCAGAAATGGGTTCCCTTGTGGTCTGCCGGTGCCGCATGGAATATATCCCGTGAAAGTTTTTATAAAAATGAAATTATTCCGGAGTTAAAATTGAGAATGACTTATGGTTTTAGTGGTAATCTAGATCCTAATTCTTCAGCCTTAACCACACTAAATTATTACGCACCCTCCTTTTCCCCAATAAGGGTTCCTTTTAGTTTCGTTAGGACATTACCCAATGCAGATTTAAGTTGGGAAAAAGTTAAACAGGTGAACTTTGGATTAGATTTCTCATTTAAAAATCACAGAGTTTATGGTTCAATAGAATATTACAAAAAAAAATCGCTCAATCTTATGAATACTGTTAACCTTGATCCGGTAAATGGATTTAGTGCAGCTCAGAAAAATTCTGCTTCTATTGGAGGCCACGGTTTAGATTTAATTCTTAATACGATAAATATTCAGAGAAAAATAAATTGGAAGTCATCACTTTTGTTCTCTTATATTTCCTATAAAGTTTTAGAAAATTTAAGTCCCCCTTCGACTATTGGATTTATTTCGGATGGAGCTATTATTTTTCCGCTTAAAGGGTATAACCCTTATACAATATCCAGTTACAGGTTTGGAGGCTTAGATCCTCAAAATGGAAATCCCATAGGATTTGCTAATGGTGAGCAAACTAATGACTATAATAAAATTACTAAAAATCCTATTAATGAGCAGGTGGTGAGCGGACAAGCAATACCACCAGTATTTGGAACCATAAGAAATACGTTTGGATGGAGTAATTTTTCATTATCTTTTCAAATATCTTACCGGTTTAATTACTTTGTACGAAAACCTACTATTAATTATGCTTCATTTGTTAGTTACGGAAGAAATGGATACAATTTTGAAAAAAGATGGCAAGCACCCGGTGATGAAAACAAAACAAATATTCCATCCCTGGTATATCCTTTCCAAAGGCAAAGAGATGCCTTTTTTCAGTACAGTGATATAAATGTGATTCCTGCCGATAATATAAAACTCACGGAAGTTTATTCAGAGTATCGTTTTTCTTCAACTTCCCGTTTTATTGACAATCTCACTCTTTATGTTTATTTAAACAATCTTAATGTAACATTATGGAAAAAGAATAAGGAGGGAATTGATCCTGATATTCTTTATAACCTAAAACAGCCCGTCAGCTTTTCTGCGGGAATTAAAATGAATTTTTAAATTAATTACTATGAATATTAATAAGATTTTTCTTAAGTGCATAATTGTATTAGGCACTTTAACTATAACTTCTTGTAGTAAATACCTTGACAAGAAACCTAATCAAAAATTAACCACGCCTTCTTCTTTGGAAGATCTCTCATTGTTATTGGATAATTATAGTCATATGAATGGAAATTATCCAGCTGCGGGTGAAGAATGTGCAGATAATTACTACTTACTAAATGAAGATTGGGCCTATTGTCTGGAGGTGACCCAAAATTTATACTTATGGCAAAAATATGACATTATAGGTACTTATTGGACAAGTCCTTATAAAGCTATAATGAATGCAAATGTTATTTTAGAAACTTTACCAAAACTAAATTTAGAAACTTTAAATGACCAAAAAAAAGCAAATCAACTGAAAGCAATGGCCTTATTTATTAGAGCATACTATCATTTCGCATTGTCACAATTATTCATGCCGGTTTATAATAAGGAAACGGCCAATACAGACTTAGGGATCGTATTAAAAAGCTCATCCGACTTAAATGAAAAAGTCATTAGAGCTTCTTCACAAAAAACCTACGATTTTATAATTAAGGATATAAAATTATCATTTTCATCCTTAATATCGGAACCAAAAAAAAAGCATCTCCCCTCTTTACCAGCTGCATACGGCCTACTTTCACGTGTATATTTATCTATGCAAGAATATAAAGAAGCTGCAAAATATGCAGACTCTTCTTTAAGACTTCATCCCAATCTGCTTGATTACAACCTCTTGAACGTTTCAAGTGATGCACCTTTTGCTCAGTTTAATGAAGAGGTCATATTCGATTCTCAGGCTGGTTATCCCGATGCATTATATCAGCCTGGAGCAAAAATTGACTCGAATTTGTATAAGTCATATCAAGATAATGATATAAGAAAAAAAATATTTTTCACTTCAATTGGTGATGGGACATATTTTTTCAAAGGAAATTACACAGGGAAGGCTGATGATCCCACTATATTTACTGGTATTGCCACTGATGAACTATATTTAACCAGTGCAGAATGTTATGCCAGACAAGGTGACTCATCAAAAGCCTTGGATAATCTCAATACTCTATTGAGTAAAAGAATAAAAAATGATGAATTTACTCCTTATTCGCTTCCTATACCCGGCGGCTTATTGAGATTAATTTTAAATGAAAGAAGAAAGGAATTGCTATTTAGAGCTTTAAGATGGACAGACCTAAGAAGATTAAATAAGGAAACCGAATTTAGAGTTACTCTCTACAGGTTTATTAACGGTAAGAAATATGAATTAAATCCGGAAAGTAACCGATATACTCTTCAAATTGATAGGAACTCCACTCATCTAAGCGGAATTGCACAAAATCCTTAAATACTAAACAACAGGCAGGCAATTGCCTGCCTGTTGTTTTAAACAAATCAGTTATTACTTCTTCATAACTATATTAGGATCTGCTGCTGCTTGATTTTGTTGAGATAACCACAAATTAGAGGCTTCTCCGCTAAATTCAGCTGGATCCGGGTTACTACTTGGTCCATTATCTGTGGGTAGTAAAACTCCACAAACATTTTTAGTGCCCGAACAGGAATTTGTAGACCGAACATAATTACTAATTTCCTGAATATTTGTCTGAGAAAAATCAGTTCCAACATATTCATAAAAGGTTGAAGAAAAACTCTCTTTCGGCATTTCTTTAAATGCACTGGTAGCCATTGCCAGCACAAGCCCCATTGCTATCGCAAAAAGGGGCATTATTTTTTTAATTTTCATGTATTTTATTTTTTAAAATTTAAAAATGTTTTTTTGACCGAAACCCGATTTTACGGTTCCGCTGCCTGGTTAAAAAATCATTGCCTACTCTCTTAAAGGTTTTCAGCTTCCTTCCTTTTTATTCGCGCGAAATAGTTTCTGTTTTATATTTATAAATTGTCCGGGCACGGGGAAACTAAGAATTCCGATAAGTGCCAGAACACTAAAAAACAGGTTAAACACCAAATGCTGCCACCAGCTAAGACTGCTTATCACGCCTCCACAGGAACAGGGCACATATTCAAAAACATTCAGCAGCACCATGGCTACGTAGAGCGTAAAAGTTAACATCAGGATAAGCGAAACGAAGAGCCCGGTTAAGCGCGTTTTATCAAAAACCAGCAGTCCGGCTGCCAGCAATTCGGACGCAGGTAGCACCCAGATCAAATTATTTTTGAGCATTGCGGGAAGCGGTTGATTTTGCATGTCTGCGGAAAATCCAGGTATATCCCCCAGCTTACTAACGGCCGTGTAAACAAAAAGAAAGATCAATAAAAAACAAACGATGCCTGTAAAATGGTTCCTGCTCATGGGGGGCTTTTTTAAGAATGAGAAAGTATTCTTCAACGCAATTCAAAATTGACCCTTTTGACCGGCCCGGGCTGAAGGATGGAGAAGTAAAAATGAAAGATTTGGGAATATCTGCCGGGGGCTTATTTCCGAAAGTAGAGCGGAGGATATCCGAACTTCTTTTTGAAGATGGAGGAGAAATGGGTGGGATGCATGTAGCCAAGAGTATAGGCAATTTCAGCTACCGGCAAGTCGGTCTCAATCAACAGTTGCATGCCTTTTTGCAGTCTCTCATGCTCATAATATTTGTGTATGGTCATGCTGTACACCTGTTTAAAGCCCTTCTTTAAGGTGTATTCATTAATAGCGGCAATACGGGCCAACTGTTTAATGGAAACGGGACTGTCTAAATGTGTCAGAAGATAATTGCGGGCAGTGATTATTTTTTCAATGTCCTGAGGGCTGAGCCTGATTTGGTTTTGCTGATGCGCCCCATGATGTATTTTATGAAGGGCTTGTAGTAACAGTACTTTCACATGAGCTTCTATAAATAATTGATGATATTTTTCTTCGTAGACATTTTTTAAAATATTGTTGATCACGGAGATCATCGCTGCTGTGGCAAAATGCCTGGAGTTCGTAATCGCGCAGGGATTTCCCTTTGTAATCTCCCGGAGAAAAGCAGGAAGTAAGGTAAACCCATTGGTAAAGGAGGCAAGAAAATCAGCGTCGAAATGCAGGTGAAAAGTGTGGAGGTGCTGTCCCTTCTGAAGGCTTGCATTGGCTTTAAAGTGCGGCAGGTAACTGAGGTTAAACTGGCCGTCAGCCAGGGAAATTGTATTGCTTCCCAGGTTTAGCTTTACCTCGTTCTGAAAAAGAAAATGAAGGAACAAAACCGGCTTGCTGGAGGCAACCTGTATGATTTTGTCTTCCTCTATAAAATAGTGCCCTGTCCAGATAGTGAAACCCCTCCCCTCTGTTTTTTGAAAAAGAAGGCTGCCAAAGGGGGCAGCAGCACTATAGGAAGCCGAGCCATTGATGATATACTCCCGGTGCACCGGGAGAATTTCTTCCGAAAATTTAATGGCTTCCTGTGCATGTATGTTGATTGAAAATTCCATGTAAAATGGCTGGATTGGTGACGATCCTTTCTGCTTCATTTTTCCACCCTCCCTACACAATACTAAATCATTCACCTGCATATTTTCAGGAAAATGAGCAAAATAGCGTAGCACTACGCAGTTTTTGCGTAGCAATACGCAGTTCGAATACAGGTAACCGGTATAATTTACAGGTATAAAAAAAACCAATTATGAACAAAGACAAAAAACATGAAATTTCAGTGCAAACTGCCATTGAAATGACCACCCGCTTCAGAGCAAGCAAACCATCCGACCTTCCATTATGTGAAACATTTGAAATGGAGGCCATCCAAAAATTACTGGATACCTACGGCTGTGGTTATCTGAGAATCTATTACGGACGAAAAGAGAACGGAGATATCCATGCTATTTTAGTAGCAGCAGATCCGGACGACTTCGATATTCTACCCTCGCCTGATCCGGACTATGTGGATGAGAATGAAGATAATATAATCATTATTGTAGAAGATGGCTATAGGTGTCCGACACTTTGTCCACCGGAATCTCCCCTAAATACTTAACCATTCAACAGCATTGTTATGACATTCAGTTTCCTGATTTCGGTCATTTTTAATCATTCAATTCTCATTGCGGCAATTATTGGGATGGTCCGGTTTAAATCCATTAGCAGCGATTTCCATCCTTTCATATATATCCTTTGGCTGGGACTGGCGAATGAAACGCTCAGCCTGATCTTCATTTACACGCATCAAAGTAACACAGCAAATTCCAATTTGTTTGTTTACCTGGAGTACCTGCTTTTCATTTGGCAGTTTTCAAAATGGAAAAGCTTTCCAGGGAAATTCTACTATCTGCTGATTATTTTAGGTCTTGCAGTCTGGATGACGGATAATTTCATTCTCCATTCTATTACCCGCAATAATTCCTTGTTCAGGGCAGTCGCCGCCTTTACCATTGTATTCTTATGCTTTGACCAGTTAAATAAAATTGTTATATTTGATTTGGGTTCATTGCGTAAAAACAAAATATTTATTCTTTGCCTGATTTTTTCATTCTTCTTTGTATTCAAAGCTTTTGTAGAAGCCTTTAATATATTTTCTATAAGCCTGAGCAGGGAGCTTCTAAATACACTTTGGATAATCCTTGGTTTTGTAAATTTTATTACCAACATACTTTATGCAATTGTGACATTATGGATACCAACGAAACAAAAATTCATATTGCCCTTTTAACCGGTGTTATTGTACTGACTGTTTTAATGGCATTGTTTGTACTGACGATTGCACGGTATCACCGTAAAAAAGTGAGCCTGGATGAACAAAAAGTCCGGGCAGATTTCAATTTACTGGATAGGGAAAGGGAGAGAATAGCCTTTGATCTTCACGATGACTTAGGTGGTTCTTTGTCTTTTCTAAAGATGCACTTGCACATGCTTTCAAATCTAAACGCAGAGAATGCAAGCACCGTTTTGAATCTTGAAAAAATTATAGATGATGCAATGGAAAAGATCAGGCGCATTTCACAAAACCTGATGCCGCGTATTTTACAACGTCGGGGTCTGGATGCGGCATTAGAGGAATTAACAGAGATGGCGGGTGCTTCCTCCGGCCTGAGAATTAATTATGGATTTAGTATGGACACCCCGGATCAGGAAACGGGCCTTCATATTTATAGGATAGTGCAGGAAATCATCAACAATATTGTAAAACATGCGAATGCTACTACGGTTAATCTCACCATCGTGGAAATTGGTCATAAAATAGAATTGAGTATAGTGGACAACGGCATAGGCTTTGAAAAAAGCGAGGTTCTGAAAAAAGAAGGAATGGGATTGAGAAATATTGCAGCAAGAACAAGTTTTTTAAAAGGAACTCTTTATCTGGATACCGCCCCTGGTAATGGGGTCAATTATTTCATCGAAATACCTTTTTATGGAAAAAATAAAAGTAGTCATCGCTGATGATCATGTCCTTTTTAGGCATGTTCTGAAAATGCTATTGAAAAATAGCCATGAAATTCAAGTGGTCGCAGAGGCATGTAACGGCATTGAATTGGTAAAGCTTGTAAAAAGGCATCTTCCGGATGTAGTGCTGACAGACCTGATCATGCCCGGTATGAATGGAATAGAGGCGATCAAAGAAATACATCTTTCCGGAATGACCAGAATCATTGGAATATCTACCTATGATACAGATCAACTATTGATAGATGCACTGGAAGCAGGCGCTATGGGGTTCCTTCTTAAAAACGCACAACCTGGTGAAGTTGTAGAAGCCATCAAAACGGTTTATAAGTTTGAACAATACTATTGTAAATCAACTTTAGCAACTATCATAAAATTAACTTCAAAAAACCGTTTCCGCGCCGGTATCAAAAACAAAGAGGACCTGTTTACAGAAAAAGAAAAGGAAATTATCTGCCTTATCTGTCAGGAAAAGACAAGTGAGGAAATTGGAGAAATTCTTTTTATGAGTAAACGAACCGTGGAGGGTTTCAGATCCAGAATCCAAACAAAAATGG
>JBBSUB010000108.1:0-13744 GCA_038235345.1 Chitinophagales bacterium | reverse complement strand
GAAAATCAGGATGTTGATGAAAAGAAATCGTCAAAGGGCCATTCCGTGAACCGGGCGCGATGACCACGTGTTTCAATCCCAGTGCCGCTAAGGTTAATACAATTTGCTGGATACTTTGTTTGTTAGATAGTTTCATGTTCAATGGGCATGTTGCCGGGTCGTTTCTTCGATAATTTCCAGCAAAGTAAGGCTCTTTTGATTGGTTTCTGCCCATTCCTCCTCCGGATTGGAATCGATAGAGATGCCGCCACCAACATAAATGGCTATCTTATCTTTCCCTATTTGCATGCAGCGCAAATTTATGAATAAACGAGTGAAATCATGGTGATTTGTTTCGCCCAGATAGCCGCTGTAATAGTTGCGATTATATCTTTCATAATTTGAGATACACTCTAAGGCTTCGCGAACGGGTAATCCGCCAATTGCCGGCGTAGGGTGCAATTGTTGGATGATGGTTTCCTCATTGCTTTGCGCCTTCTCTTCAAAAGTATAATCGGTTTTTAGATGTGCAACTTTCCCGGTTTCAATGGTATAGGGCCCTTTTGAATAAATAAGAGAGCAATTATTTTTCAAAAAGATCTCTTCAATATGTTGTTGCACGAGATGGTGTTCCGCTTCTTCCTTTTTTCTCCAGGAATATTCGCCAGCCTTTTTTTTGGGTTGAGTGCTGGCTAGCGCCATCGTCTTGTATTTTGTATTTTCTTTTTCTAAAAGTAGTTCAGGACTTGCACCAGCCCAGATGCCCATGCCCGGAATATAAAACAGGCTTGCAAACGTTTCCGGGTAGGCAGATGAGAGTGATGTGTAAAAATGAAACACATCCAGGTCTTTTGGTTTGTCTAAAAGAATTACCCTGGATAAAATGGCTTTTGATAATTTTCCACTCCGGATATCATTTAAGTAATTCCCGAGTTTTTGCAGGTATTCTTCTTTTGTACCGGCTGCAGGCAAAGGATGCCATTCGATTGGCTTGTCTTCCAATTGTTCTATAAATCCCAGGAAACGATCGTCTGTTTCTTCCGGCAATAACGTTTGCAATACAACCTTAGTTGATTCTTCATTTTGAATAAACGGCGTAATGATAAAACTGACCGGATTCTTTTTTGCAGGAATTATACCGGAAGAAATTAGAACATCGTTTTCTATTGCAAGATGATAGTTTCCCTCATTTGGAAAGCGGTAAAGACAAAAGGAAATTCCTTTTTTCAATAAAAGCCGGGAAAGCAGAATGGCTGAATTATGTGCTTTTGGATGAGACAAAGTTGATTGGGTCAATGCGTTTAATAATGAAGTACACGAAGTGAAAAAAACATTCACTTACCTGTTAATAGCTTTGAAGTTGGGCGGTGCGGACCCCGCCCACGACGTGCGACCCGGTTTGGTGTGCCCACCCACCCGAATCCCTGATTTTTGGAAAGAGTCAGATAATCCCTCTTCATTTAAGACCCGGTTTTAAAAACTATTTGCTGCAAAGGTATTGCCTTGATTGAAATCACCGGTTTCATATCCTTTTTTAAACCAGTACATTCTTTGTTCTGATGTGCCGTGCGTAAAAGCATCGGGTGTAACACTGCCCTGGTATTGCTTTTGAAGCGTGTCATCCCCGATGGCATTGGCTGCTTCAAGAGCTTCCTTTATATCGGAAGGTTCAATCACATTTTTCATTTTCTGGTTGTAATGCGCCCATAATCCCGCATAGAAATCAGCTTGTAATTCCAAACGCACAGAAAATTTATTGTATTCCGTTTCGCCAACCTGTTGCCGTAATTGTGCCATCTTAGCAGTTATTCCCATAAGGTCCTGCACGTGATGACCTACTTCGTGTGCGACCACATAAGCAAGCGCAAAATCCCCCGTAGCACCAAATCGTTCTTTCAGTTCCTGTGCAAAGGCCAGATCAATATATACCTGCTGATCTGCCGGGCAGTAAAATGGTCCGCTGGCAGAGGTAGCCGTTCCGCAACCCGAAGTAGTAGCACCTCTAAATAAGACAAGCGTGGGTTTTTGATAAATTTTACCCATGTTATCGAACAATTTATCCCATACATCTTCTGTATCTGCAAAAACAACTTTTACAAAAGAAGCGCGCTCATCGTCTGCCGCTTTTTCTGTTGTTGTCATTTCCTGTTGCTGCTGCTGTGGCAATATCTGCTGAAGTGAACTGATATCGCCGTCACCTAAAAAGAATTGCACCAAAACGAAAATAACGCCAATAACACCGCCCCCGACGGCCAGGCCTTTTCCGGTCATTCCTCTTCGGTCATCTACATTAGAACTTTCTCTTCTTCCTTTCCATTGCATAATTGTGCGAATTAATGTTTAAAAATATACCATAAATGATCGGTGCAAATATATTTTCTTTTTTTTAGACTAACCTGAACCGGGTTTATTTAATAATGGCCGGGGTTCGAATACACTAACCTTGGCTTCGTGCCATGGAAGATGTCCGCCGACCACTTCCAAGATCGTTCCAATTATTTTACTTTTAAGAATTATCCTGAAATTCACTCCATTAAAATGATTGTGTTACACCTTTTGCACGGGCTTGTTATGTCCATTTAGGAGTATTTTCAGGTATCTTTTAAATGTAAAGTTTGCTTTGGGTTTAATATTTTTTTAAATCAATTCCACATCCAACATATTCATTCCCATTGTAATGAACTACCACCTCATATTCATAGATATCCTCACTTAAGCCATATTTACAAAAATGATCTTTAATAGTTACAGTCCAGTTTTTATTATCAGTAGAGAGATGATAGGTCGTCTTGTTTTCATTGATATCTATTTTTTCTTTTTCGGAGATCAATACATTTTTTCGGTCTTGTAGTTTAAAATAAACATAGTTGTTTTTTATGTTTAAAATCCAGGATGGCTCACTGCCCAGGCCTGCAAAAGAGATACCTTTCTTTTTTTCGCCTTTCCAATAAGTTTTATCCCCTGCATATACCCGTTTGCCTAACCCGTACATTTCCGGATCTTTCAAAGGAATTTTGTCAATGTCCACAGCAAATAAACTATCCTTTCTTTGGCAAAATGATATATAATAATCATTGTTTTTAGATAAAATGATGCGGTTACCTTCTATTTTCCATTCTCCTTTACTTGTACTGGATACCGTATTGCTATCCACATTCATATAGGCCTGTTTATACCTGGAATTGGGTTCTAAAAAAAGAATTTGCTCCATGCCTTCACAATCATTACATGGGAAAATACCCTGGTATATTCCTGCAACAGATTGCGTATCAATAGGGGCATTCATTGAAAAATCAATAGATTGAAATGACTCCGCTTTAATTGGATCCTTTCTCCTTTCTTTTAAAGGAGACTCATTACATGAAACATAAATGGTAAAAAAAAGCAGTAAAGCCATTGAAGCGTTCAAATACTTCATTTGTTTGGGGGGTTTATACATTATGTAGATAGCAATAACAATGCTTAAAATGGGAAATCCGTTAATTTTTTTTTACATGAACAGGGGTTTTATCCACATTTTCATTGGTAACTTAACTAAATTGCAAAACTTATCTTTTTGCTATGTTGAATTGCAGGGAAGAAATGCTGATTTGTGGTGTTTTGAATATTCAATGAGTACAATTAAAGGTTTTTAAAAATTAAAGCGCATACATTTAAATGTTCAGTATTATTACGGGTAGTATTATTTTAAGCATATTGCATGCAACCATTCCAAATCATTGGCTGCCCATTATTGCCATCGGCAGAAAAGAAAACTGGACTATAAATGAAGTGACAAGAGTTACATTTATCGCAGCGATTTCTCATGGCTTGAGTACCGTTATTTTGGGATTCGCCTTAGGTTATATCGGCGCATCTATGGCCGAAAGAGTTGAAAGTTTTACCCACCTGATCGCGCCCATTATTTTAATTGTATTAGGTGTAGTATTCATTTACAGGCATCATACACATAAGCATTTCCATATTGATAACGATCTTAAAAAGAAGAGATCAAAAAGAAGCATCATCATTGCCCTGGTATTGGCAATGTTCCTTTCGCCTTGTATGGAAATTGAAGCATATTTTCTACTGGCAGGTTCCCAGGCAAGATGGCTGATATGGTTTATTGCTGCCTTGTATCTTGTCATTACCACACTGGGGATGGTCACTTTAGTGCGTTTTGCCTATATGGGCGTATTAAAATTGAACTGGCATAAACTGGAACATAATGCGGGCATTATTACAGGAATAACCCTTGTAGTTACAGGAATCCTGGCATTTTTTATTCATTAAGACAGTAAGGAAATTACCTATGATGGAAGAGAAAACAATAGATAAAAAAATACAAAGCAATCATGCATGTTGTGATCATGATCAGGAGGTGCCTGTGCAGGAAGGAGATAATCACGACGGGCATAATCATGATCAACTCAAGAGTTCCTCCATGAAAGAAAGTCTGAAAGAACATACGGGCGTTTTAGTGGCTTTAGCGATTCTTATTGTGATGATGGTTCTGGAATATGGTTTTGGTTTTGTACCTGCTTCCCGCATTAATTTACCTATTTATGTAATTGCTTTTCTTTTGGCAGGAAGCGATGTCCTGAATCTTGCTTTCAGGAGAATAAAACGTGGGGATATTTTTAATGAATTTGTTCTCATGAGCACCGCTACCTTGGGTGCATTTTATATAGGCGCGTACAGTGAGGGTGTGGCAGTAATGATCTTTTATTCTATTGGTGAATGGTTCCAGGATTCCGCTGTACAGAAAGCACGGTCAAATATAAAAGCCTTGTTGGATATCCGCCCTGATGAAGCGACGGTTATCCGGAACGGAAAACATGAAGTTGCCCATGCATCAGAAATATTGCCCGGTGAAACGATCCTCGTAAAAAATGGTGAAAAAGTAGCCCTGGATGGAAGTCTTCTTTCAGAATATGCTTCTTTTAATACTGCCGCGCTTACGGGAGAAAGCATGCCTGTTTTAAAGAATAAATCAGAAACTGTTTTTGCAGGAATGATAAATCTGGATAAGGTTGCAGAAATTAAGGTAACTGCCAGTTTCAAGGACAGCGCCTTGAGCCGCATTTTAACCATGGTTCAGGATGCTGCCGCCAGGAAATCCCAAACACAATTATTTATTTCGAAATTTGCCAGGGTTTATACGCCCATCGTTTTCTTCCTTGCATTGGCATTGGCCGTTCTTCCTTATTTTTTCGTGCAGGAATATGTATTTGATGTGTGGTTTTACAGGGCGCTTGTCTTCCTCGTAATCAGTTGCCCATGTGCGCTTGTCATCTCTATTCCATTGGGATATTTTGGAGGAATCGGCCTCGCCTCCCGCCATGGTATTTTATTTAAAGGAGGGAATTTTTTAGATGCGATCACAAAAATAGATACTGTTGTGATGGATAAGACCGGAACGCTTACAAAGGGCGTTTTTGAAGTGCAACAGGTGGTTGCAGAAGGAATTACGGAAGCTGAGTTAATCTATAATACTGTAAACCTGGAAAAACATTCCACGCATCCTGTGGGAAAGGCGATTATAAATTATGCCAATGGTTCAGCCGCGGATGCAAAAGTGGAGGATGTAAAAGAAATCCCCGGCATGGGATTGTCCGGAAAGGTAGATGGAAAAGATGTTTTGGCTGGAAATAGGAAACTCTTTGAGAAATTTGGAATTGCTTTACCTGAACAAGTTCAGAATGAAACAGACACCATTGTAATTGTGGCTATTGATCATAAATACAAGGGATATTTTATTGTAGCAGATGAGCCAAAAAGCGATGCGTTACAAACGATCAAAGATCTCAATAAAATGGGGATCGATACAATCATGCTTTCAGGTGATAAGCAATCAACAGTTACAAAAATTGCTGGCCAGCTTGGAATAAAAGAAGCGTTTGGAGACATGCTTCCTGAAGACAAATTAGCCAAATTGCAGCAATTAAAAGATGCCGGACGTCGGACAATATTTGCCGGTGATGGTATTAACGATGCACCGGTAATAGGCCTGGCAGATGTAGGCATTGCGATGGGTGGTTTAGGCAGTGATGCAGCTATTGAAACGGCAGATGTGGTGATTCAAAACGATCAACCTTCCAGGATTCTTTCTGCTATTAAGATTGGGAAGATTACACGGAAGATCGTTTGGCAAAACATTACCCTTGCCTTAGTAGTTAAGGTAGTCGTACTTGCTTTGGGTGCCGGGGGTGTGGCTACTTTATGGGAAGCTGTCATCGCAGATGTTGGAGTTGCTTTATTGGCAATACTGAATGCCGTGCGCATTCAACGGTTGAAGCTATAATTTTACTACTCTTTTTGACCTTAATATTTTTGACCTTAAATTTGCACTCTTTTTATATAAAATGAAAATAACAGAACACATCAAAGCCGCAAAAGAAACACTGATTTCTTTTGAGATATTACCCCCGTTAAAGGGAAAGACTATCGAATCGATTTATAATCATCTTGATCCCTTAATGGAATTCAGACCCTGTTTTATAAATGTGACCTATCACCGTAGTGAGCAGGTTTTTAAAAAACGGGCAGATGGAAGTTTTGACCGGATTGAAGTGCGCAAGCGTCCCGGAACAGTAGGGATTTGTGCTGCTATAATGAATCATTATAAAGTTGATGCAGTTCCTCATTTAATTTGCGGAGGTTTTAATCTACAGGAAACAGAAAATGCTTTGATCGATCTGGCATTTTTGGGAATAGATAATGTTCTTGTATTGCGCGGAGATGCGGCCCGGAATGAAACAGTATTTGAACCGGAAATAAATGGTCATGCTTATGCTTTGGATCTCCTGAAGCAAGCCGTCAATTTAAATAATGGGATTTATCTGGAAGAAGAAATTCGTGACGGATATAAAACACAGTTTTGTATAGGCGTAGCCGGCTACCCTGAAAAACATTTTGAAGCCCCGAATCTGCAAACAGATATGAGGTATCTAAAGATGAAAGTAGATGCAGGTGCGGATTATATTACCACTCAAATGTTTTTCGACAATAATAAATACTATCAGTTTGTTAAGGAATGCCGTGATGCTGGAATTGAAGTACCGATTATTCCGGGACTAAAACCGATCACATCCAAAAGACAATTATCCATACTTCCCCGTACATTTCATGTGGATATTCCAACGGAATTGAGTACGGAAATTTTGAAATGCAAAACAGATAAAGATGTGGAAATTGTAGGGCAGGAATGGTTGCTGAACCAATCCCGCGAACTGAAAAAATTCGGCGTTCCTGTGTTGCATTATTACACTCTAGGGAAACCTCATGTGGTGGCAAATGTTGTGAAGGAGTTGGTGTAAAACCTGTTAGGGGTTCTGAGTTTGTAGTTTGTGGTTTGTAGCACACGGTCGGGAGGCTTGTCTTCCGGCGGCCTGAACGATGAGTTTTCCGGAATCATTCCATTTAGGATAGAATTATTTCTTCGAATATGGTTCAGACCGCTAAGGCGTTCCGTCCCTGACTAATGAATATTGGTTAAGACAGCTAAGGAATTCCAACCTTCATCACTTACAATGCTGCTTGCGCCAATGCAATCTTAGCCTCAAAAGTGTAAATGATCAGGAAATTCATTTTAACCTTTGCCTGGATGAATATTGCGTTAAAGACAACGTTCATTTAAAGAGAATTTCTGAGGTTATTACTATTAACTTATAACGAAGTTTGATTTTGAAACAATCCACGTAATCCGTGCTTAAAATTCGTGTATTGCAATAAAAAACTGCCTCTAAAAAGAGGCAGTTTTATCAATTAGATTAAAGTGGTCGAACCTAATAATTCTAAACAATTGAATTATCTGCTTAAAGGAATACCAACAGATAAACTCAATGTGCGGTATTTGTTTTTATCATCTTTATTATTATCGGTTTGCATAGAGGAAATTTTATTGAACCCCATTCCGTAATTTGCTTTTATCAAAACAGCTCCAATGTCAATTCCTGCGCCTAAATTTAAACCATAGTCGAAGCGTTTGAGCTTGTCGTAGGCTGCACCTTCCTGACCAGATGTGGTAGGGTCATCATTGCTGAATTTGATATTCTTTGAACTGCTTGTACTAACGCCCAATATTTTAGCGTCAGTCTTTACTTTTCCCGCTACACCCATGGCGACATATGGACCAGCATTTATAAATACACTCATATTATCCTGTATAGGCAATTTTATGACGGCATTTAAAGGAATCTCCAGGTAAAGAGGGTTGAATTTGGTTTTATAATAGTTATCATCCTTTGATGCGCTGTTCAGATACGTATCTGATTTGGATCCTCTGCCATCCAGTAAGATACCCGTTTCAACAGCAAATGCAGAAACGATATTAAACCGATGCATCAAACCTGCATTAAAAGTTGTGAGCATATTATTGTCCTGTGTTCCACCAGATGCGGATTTTGTGATGTTTGCAAAATTTACACCTCCCTGTACATAGGTCTGTGAAGAGGCGGTCGTGAATATGCCTGCACATAAGGCGAGCGTTAATAGTTTTTTCATTACTTGTTTTTTTAGTTTTCAAAAAGTGGTTAGGGAAACAGCTTTAAAAAAACCATGCCAACAAAGAGTTTCCGTACAAAAATAACAGGAGGAATAGAAAAAGTCTACAAAAAAAAAGTTGCTTCCAAAGGCTTTGTTTTAGCAAATTTTAAGTATTAAATCGATCAAAAGAAGTTGAAAAATGAATCTAATGGATACAGGGAGAATGCGTTTTTAACACCTTATTTTAATAAGCTGTTAAAAGTTTTTTTATTTATTTTTACGGGATATTTTTTATTCAATTCTGCAAGCCATTTTTCCTCAAGAACCTGTTGATAATCAGAAATGACCATTCCACGTGCCTCTTCAAAGCTTCTTGGCTCATTAGCAGGATATAGTTTAAGGATTTTTGAAAAAGTCACCGTTCCATCCTGATCATTGTGGATCGGTTGGGTAATTTTATTTACAGAAAAGGTTTCTTTTTTATCTGTAGGAATCTGTTGCAATTCATAACGACCGGAATCAAACTGCAACAGGCTTTCATTTACTTCCAAAATCGTTTCTCTGCTCCGGCCATTTTTTAAATCCTGCATAACCTTCCCGGCTATCGTTTTATTTTTACAAGAAACAATGAACGCATCAGCACTTTCCGCCCAGGTATATTTTTGCCGGTTCTTATTATAGAAATCCAATAGTCCGGCTGAATCTTTAGCAGCCTTATTCCACACTTCTTTTTCCATCACCTCAAACAACATATTTCCATCGCGGAATTCCTTTAATTGAAAGTTGAATTCAGGGCTGAATTCAGAAAGGCGTTTTTTATAATTATTTAAAGCTGCATGATTAGCAAATTCAGTAAATAATGCCGGGTAAGATTGTTTTGGATTTCCTTGAAAGGACGCGGTTGAATTTCTTAAATAAAGCGTCCAGTCACCTACTTTGGACACAGACTTATCATTAAATTGAAGCAGAGGCGTTTCTTCATTCATTTTACCAATGGAGTAAATTTTATTGGCAAGCACGGAACTATCTGTTATTTCCCAGAGAGTATTTTTGTCTACATTTTTTTGCTCCATTCCGGTGTGTTGAATGACTTGTTTTAGGAAAGCCCGGCCGGCTAATTTCATTCGTTCATCTTTGGAAACTCTTTGAGTGAGTTCTTCCAAAAAGGAATCATTCGTCCTGGAAGTTGGAATTGGTTCTGCAGAAATTCTTTTTAAAATATGGTAACCAAATTCCGTTTCGAATGGTGATAAAACTTCGCCATCTTTTTTAATGGAAAATGCTTTTTCCTCAAAGTTCTTTTCATATTTCCCTACGCCAAATGCGGGCAAAATTCCTTCATTAAAATAGGTTGTTCTGTCATGGCTGTATTGCTTTGCAAGCTCACTAAAATTAGCACCTTTTTGTAAAAGCGTATAAATGGAATCAGCCATTTTTTTTGCTTCCTGTCTTTCTTTTGTAAATTCTTCAGGAGCTGAAATAAGTATTTGAGCGACCCGTATTTGTCCTACTGCTTTTCTTTCACCGGCGTTGGAAAAAATATGCCAGCCATCCGAAGTCCGGACCGGCTCACTGACCATTCCCGGTTTTAAATTGTAAAGAATATTTTCATATTCATAAGGCAATGTAAACACAGTAATAAAACCCGCATCAGTTCTGATTTCCTTCACGCCCTGCTCATTTGGGGTGGATGTTTCTTTGTATTGATTGTTCTTTAATTTTTTATGTAGCTGACTGATCGCCTTATAATAAATGGAAGTATCTGCACCCATAGGAATTTCAATAAAATAGTCTATCAGGTGAATGTCTTTTTGACTTCTGTCAAAAGATTCATCGACCAGTTTTTTGACCATCTTATCATCCTTTAAATAAATTGCTTCTATTTGGTTTTGAAAACTTTCCAGGTCTGCTTTTAATGTTGAAAGGGTATCGAGACGAAGATCTTTCGCTGCCTGAACCTTTAATTTAAAGGCGATGTACAGATCGAGATACTCACGGATAGCTTTATTACTATCCGCCGTGATGGTTTTGTTTTTATTATAGGCGGTTTCAAATTCATTTTTTGAAACGGCATTCTTTCCATAAGTAAACAAGGTCTGGCTTTGGCCAAAGAAAGAAAGGGATAATAAGCAAAAAAAGAGTACGCTCTTTTCCATGGGGGCTGTTTAATCGTTTTTGTGATTCGAATATACTAAATAAACATACTTTGCAGTGAAAGGCTTTTTGAATTTTTAAATTACAAAAATGACCAGGTTTTCCGGATTGTCCATTTCGGACTATCAGGCAATTGCAAGGTTTTTACCTCTGTGTTTTATTTAGCTGCTTCTTTGTTGAGCGTTTTTAAAAGCAGGGGATTATTTAGTTTCTAAAGCTTCGTTTTTTATTTTTGCCTGGAGTACTTCATCCATTTGCTCCAGGGTTAATTTTTTGGCAATGATTCGCTTATCCTTATCCAATAAATAAAGTGTAGGAGTTTGAGTTACATCATACAATTGTTTGTAGGATGGTGTTTTGGCATCATCAATAGTTTTTCTTTGCGCCTCTGTTTCATATACATGTGTCCACTCCTCCATATGGTGTTCCTTGATAAATTCCAGCCACTTTTCTTTTTCTTTTACCTCTGATAAAACAGCATATATTTTCACACCTTCACTTTTCCATTTTGCTTTATACAGAGAATCCATCAGAGGCATTTCTGTGCGGCAATGACCACAGGTGGGATCCCAAAAAGCAATAACGGTATAATTGGCTTTAATATTATAAAGTGGAGATTTTACCCCGGCTGTATTGGTCATTGCAAGATTAGCAGCAGGTTCACCAATTAAATTAGACATCACCATGTAAGCCCTGTTGGAAATAGCCGTCAATTGTTTTTCATTCAACCAGTTTGTAAGTCCTTTGCTATGGTATTTTTCAAACAGGTGCACGAAAACTTTGTCTTGTCCCATGTATTTCGGATTGATGTATTCATCTGTGAGCCAGTTCAGCAGAAATTTATACATTTCAGGATTAGACCTGGAAAGTAAAATAATGTATTCCATATCCTTAATGGTGGAATCCGGTGCGGGAGAAACAATCTCCCTGAAATATCTTTCTAATTTTGGCAGGAAAAAAGGTGTACGGATAATTCGGTCATCTGTGAAGGTAATTCCATCCCAATAATGCTTTTTGTAATATTGGTAATTTTCCAGGGAATCCTGTTTTGAAACCGGGCGGGGATGAAGTACTGTCGGTTCTTTCATGCTTGTCAATAAAGACGAAAGCATGGACGTGCTGTACTTTTCAATAATTCCTTCCCTGTAAGTATTTAATTCACTGTTTATCTCCTGGTATTTTTTTTCATGAAGGGAGCTGTCCGCACGGGTTGCAGAAGTTTTAAAAGCCTCGATTTCTTTTTGCAATAAAGCACCTTTTTCGGCTGCTTTTTTCTGATATTCCTGAAAAAGAGCATTTTCTTTAGAGCCTGTTACGATTGTTTTCTGTAAAAGATTTGCTGTGTCCGGTGCTTTTATCAGGATGCTTTGTTCCTTGTCTATTAAAAAGTCATACAATTTATTTTTACCCGGAAAAACAATGGAATAAACTCCTGGTTTTATTTTATCATTTTTTTGGAAAATGGCTGTTCCTTTTGAGTTCACAGCAGCGGAATCTTCCACATTAATATTCTTACCATAATAATAAATAAGATAGGCGATGCCATCGTGATATTGTGGAGCTTCAAGTGTGATTTTAAAACCCTGGGCATTTGCCGAAGCAAACTGGAATAACAAAAGAGAGAGAACAAAAAGTAATTTCATATGGCTTAAAAGTAAGTAACAAAAATATTAAATTCGAAACTTCAAACAAGTCTCTGCAAAATACTTAACATTTTAGAATAACTCCGGTAAGGAAAGGTATGCCCCGCTATATGCACTTAGGTATTACCACTCTGGTTGGTTAAGACAATTAGCGGACCTGAGTTTTATAAATATTCCTGGCATCTTTCACCTTCCTTCCGGGATCACATGATGAGTCACACGGGCAATCCCCGTAGAGTGTACTACGTGCATCTTTGGCAAATATTTATATCATTTTCAAATCGACACTGAATAGTATGTGTGGCTTAGCAAACAAAAACTATTTTTGCAGCGTGAAAAGAAAAAAGAAATTTACATTAGAAAATGTATTGGTTACCGGCTATGCTGCCGAAGGAAAATCTATCGCCAGGGTAGATGGTAAGGTGATATTTATTGAAGGAGCTGTACCAGGAGATGTCGTGGACGTATTTGTTAGCCGGAGCAAAAAGGATTGGGCAGAAGGGAAAGCATCCAAAATAAAAGAATTCAGCAGTGAGCGAGTAATACCATTTTGTGCTCATTTTGGTGTTTGCGGCGGATGTAAATGGCAAATGTTGCCTTATGAAAAGCAATTGGAGTACAAAGAGCAGGAAGTTCGTGACGTGATGCAGCGGATCGGCAGGCTTGGGGGTGTGCCTGTATTTCCCATTAAAGGCTCAGTGGATACCATACACTATCGCAATAAACTGGAATTTACTTTTAGCAATAGAAAATATTTGCCTGCCGCCGAATTGAAAGAATTGGGGGAAGATGAATGGCCGGGTGGCGCTTTGGGATATCATGTACCAAGATTGTACGACAAGATCATCGATATTTATGAATGCTGGTTGATGGATGATGTAAATAACCAGGTAAGGAATTCCCTGCGTGATTATGCCCTTGAAAATAAGTTGAGTTACTACGATATTAAGGAACACAAAGGATTTCTAAGAAATATCATTTTGCGTTATTGCACAACGGGTGAATTAATGGTGAACCTCGTCTTTGGTCACGATGATGCGGCTGAAATTAAAAAGATAGCGGATTATTTACTGGAAAAAGTGCCTTCGATTACAACACTGCTTTATACCATCAATCCAAAATGGAATGATAGTATTTATGATCTGGATCCACAGATTATTACGGGGAAAGGCTATGTAATAGAAAGGCTGGAAGAGTTTAAATTTAAGATTTCTCCAAAATCATTTTTTCAGACAAATACAAAACAGGCAGAAGTGCTTTATAATGTGGTGAAGGATTTTGCCACACTGAACGGAACTGAAACAGTCTATGATCTTTACTGCGGAACCGGAAGTATCGGGATATTTTTAAGTAAGAATGCCGGTAAAATTATTGGCGTAGATGTGATTGAAGATGCTATCACCGATGCGAAAGAAAACGCATTATTAAATGGTTTGGATGAAACGTCCTTTTTTGCAGGAGATGTGATTGAGGTATGTGATAATGCATTTTTTAATCTCCAT
>JBBSUB010000107.1:0-13787 GCA_038235345.1 Chitinophagales bacterium | reverse complement strand
TTAGATTATATAAAATGTTGTATTGGTATAAATAGCGCACTTCGATATAAACAAATCAACAGGGATTTTGAATTTGCTATTTTTGCAGCATGAAAATTTTGATCTCGTATTTAAAACCGTATAAATGGTTGATGGCTCTAACACTTCTGCTCGCTACCATTAACCAGGTTTTTTCCATGCTGGACCCGTTGATTTTTGGTAAAATATTTGACAAGTTTGTTACAAACCCTCATGAAGGAGACAGAACACAGAAAGAATATATTTGGGGGATATTAGGCTACCTGGGAATGATGATTGGCGTGGCCATGGTATCCCGGATAGCCAAAGCTTTCCAGGATTATTTTGGAAATGTAGTGGTTCAAAAATTTGGCGCACGGATGTTCACTGACGGGCTTCGCCATTCAATGAAAATGCCCTTCCAGGATTTTGAAGATCAGAGTAGCGGAGAAACATTATCTATACTTACTAAAGTACGGACCGACACAGAAAAATTCATCATTTCATTTAATAATATTCTCTTTGGAATCCTGGTAGGGGTTGTTTTCATTACAGTTTATTCCTTTTCTTTACACTGGTCTATTATGCCGGTATATGTAGGCGGTATTGTAATATTATCGGTAATATCCAGCCTCCTGAGTCGTAAGATAAAGGTTGTTCAAAAAAGAATTGTCCGCGAAACAAACGCCCTTGCGGGCACCACAACTGAATCCCTGAGAAACATCGAACTGGTAAAAAGCCTGGGGCTCACAAACCAGGAAGTAAATAGATTAAACAAGAACACCTATAAAATTTTAGGCCTGGAATTGGAGAAAGTGAAGAGCATCCGGACACTAAGTTTTATCCAGGGTACTTTTGTGAATTTCATCCGTCAGTGTATCATGTTTATTTTACTCTGGCTCATTTTCAAAGACACCATAACTGCTGGTCAATTAATGACTTTAACGCTTTATTCCTTTTTCATTTTTGGCCCTTTACAGCAAATTGGAGATATTATAATTTCCTACAGGGAAGCAGAAGCCTCCTTAAGCAATTTTGAAAACCTGATGAGCAAACAACCGGAAGTAAAACCAGCTCATCCCGCTAACCTGGGAAGTGTTCATAAACTGGAATTCAAAGATGTTATATTCAAACATAAATCAGCGCAGCATCCCTCAATAGACGGAATAAATTTTGAAGTAGAACGGGGCGAAACCATTGCTTTTGTAGGACCATCCGGTGCGGGAAAATCAACTCTTGTAAAAATGCTTGTCGGTCTATATGCGCCTCAGGAAGGTGAAATATTTTACAACAATATTTCACGGGAAGAAATTGATTTTGATACTCTACGGACGCAGATCGGTTTTGTAACGCAGGATACCCAACTCTTTGCCGGAACGATCAAAGAAAATCTCTTGTTTGTAAATCCACAGGCAACAGACGATGATATTATTGACGCGCTGAAAAAAGCCGCAGCATATAATATTCTGGACCGGGCAGAAAATGGAATCGAAACCGTGATTGGTGAAGGCGGAATTAAAATTTCCGGTGGAGAAAAACAGCGAATATCTATTGCGCGCGCATTACTACGGAAACCACATCTGCTTATTTTTGATGAAGCTACTTCTTCCCTTGATTCCTTAACCGAAGAAGAAATAACCAATACGATCAAAGACGTATCCAGCAAACGGGTTCAGATCACTATATTGATCGCGCACAGACTGAGTACTATTATGCATGCCGACAGAATATATGTACTGGAAAAAGGTAAGGTGGTAGAAATTGGAGATCACGAATCACTTCTTCGCCAAATGGGGCTTTACTATGCCATGTGGCGACAACAGATTGGTGAAAAAAGAAAAGAATTGGTGACCGAATAATTACCGTCTATTATTGTAAATAAAGATATATTGAACCAGCATGGCTATGGAAGCAAGAGCTGCTACCACATAAGTAAGTGCTGCCCATTTTAATGCGTCTTTCGCCTTTTCGTGCTCTTCGCCGTGCATCAAATGCGTCGTATCCAACCATTGTAAGGCCCGGGAAGAAGCATCAAATTCCACCGGCAAAGTAATCACTGAAAATAATGTTGAAGCAGCAAAGAGAATAATTCCAATCAATAAAACTGTGGAATTTCCCCCGCCGACTGTAAATAATCCCAACCCGATCAGGATCACCCATTGGGCCATTTTAGAGCTAATTTGTACGACAGGCACCAGGGCACTGCGCAGTTTCAACATGGAATATGCTTTTGCGTGCTGCACAGCGTGCCCGCATTCATGCGCAGCCACGGCAGCGGCAGAAACTGTTCTGCCGGAATATACATCCGGGCTAAGATTCACCGTTTTATTTGCAGGATTATAATGGTCACTTAAGAAACCGTCCACAGATGTCACACTCACATCATTGATACCATTATCCCGCAGCATTTTCTCAGCGATCTCTTTACCACTCAGGCCGCTACTTGTCGGCACCTTACTATATGCTTTGAACTTACTTTTCAATTGGTATTGCACTAGCATTCCCAAACCCATAAAAAGCAATGAAATAAAAATAATCGACATTGGCATATCTACGAAAAATTTAAACCCAAACATAATAGATATTTATCAATATTATTCCAGCAGTCATCCTAATTTTATAAATTTTTAACTGATTCCATATTTTATGTTTCGGAGAGACAAAAGAATAGAACTTTAAAGCGATTAAAAACAAGATTTCTTACTTATAGAGATTATCCGGAAAATATAAGAGTTGGAAAATAAATCACCTGATTTTATGAATGCTTTTGGAACTGTAATAAATCTTTTACAATTCGGTTACTTAAAAAAATGAATAGAGCAATATCCGGCTCTTTCTAAAATCTTAACCAGTATCATTTATTTTATTATCTTATCTTTTGAACTTTATATAAATACACATCATGCAAACAATATTAGGTGCCGGAGGCGCAGTTGGAAACGCTCTGGCAAAGGAATTAAAAAACTATACAGACAAAATAAGACTGGTAGCACGAAATCCTAAAAAAGTAAATAACGATGACGAACTTATTGCAGCAAATTTATTAGATAAAAAAGCCGTTAATGAAGCTGTCAAAGGATCCGAAATCGTTTATCTCACCGCAGGATTAAAATATTCTTCAAAAATATGGGAAAGAGATTGGCCGGTAATTATGCAAAATGTGCTTGACGCCTGCCTGGCAAATCACGCTAAACTGGTTTTCTTTGACAATGTATATATGTATGCTCCGGAGGCAGTGAAGCACATGACGGAGGATAGCACGATTGCGCCTGCAACCCGTAAAGGGAAAGTGCGGGCTGAAATAGCGAACATGCTATTTGAAGAAATTAAGAACAAGCAACTCACAGCAATGATCGCCCGGAGTGCTGATTTTTATGGGAAAGATGCTTCAGCAGGTATTTTAAATATCAGCGTGATCGATAATTATAAAAAGAATAAAAAAGCTTTCTGGCAGTCTGACGCGGACAAGATTCATTCAACTACCGACATCCCGGACGCAGCAAAAGCAGTCGCGCTTTTAGGCAATACTCCGGATGCATATAACCAGGTTTGGCATTTACCTACTTCTCATGAGAGGTGGACAGGAAAAGAATTTATTCAGAACATAGCAGAGCAGATGAATGTAAAACCCCGGTATTATATTCTATCCAAATTCATGATCACCCTGTTAGGTATTTTTTCTACTACCATTGGAGAATTAACCGAAATGCAGTACCAAAATGATCAGGATTATTTTTTTGACAGCAGTAAATTTGAAAAGAAATTCCAGTTAAAACCGACCAGTTATAAGGAAGGAATAAAGGAAAGTATCCGGTAGGAAAAAAAGTATTTGGAAAGCTGTTATCTTGATTAGAAAATTTTAATGTTCAGAAAATAAAGCAATAAGGTTGGTTCTAATTAAAAATACCATTTCTATACTAATGTTGGTTTCTATTCCAGGTTTTTATTAAACTTATAATATTGAATAATTCAGAATTCCGCTATTTAAATAACACAATTTAAAATAATTCTTAACCTTGGTAGTCCCTCTATAGGTACGCCGATGTTTCGCTAAAAACAACTTTTGAAACAATGTTTTCAATTCGTGCAATTCGTGCCTAAAATTCGTGTTTAAAAAAATTAGTTGTATAGAATGTTGTATAGAAGAAGTAGGTTTTCTTTAAGACACAAACCTTATTACCATATTTAGCAAAATGGACTAGAAATATTTTAAAAACTCTTCAAACCTGAGCCAATTATCTTTACACAATGCACCAAATAAAAAAATGGTCCTTTATAAAAAATATTTTAGCAAAATAAAACCTTCATGCAGGAAATAAAAAAACCAGGAAGTCCCAATGATTTTTTAGCCAATGAGCGAACCTTCCTCGCCTGGATACGAACCAGCATTGGCATTATGGCGTTTGGTTTTGTTGTAGAAAAATTCTCCTTATTCGTAAAGCAAATTTCTTTGATCATCGGATCAGAAAAAATTATCCAATCGAAAGGGAATTCAGCATTGATCGGAATCGCATTAGTAGCTGCAGGAGCCATTTCTATTGTACTCTCTTATATCCGTTACCGGCTTACAGAAAAAAGATTGAGAGAAGGAAATTATCAACACTCTTCCCTATTATTGACTCTTCTCACTGCCTTCATATTTTTAATGAGCATAGCATTAATAGCATATTTAGCAAAAAGTATCTGATGGGTAGCTGTTTTTTATTTATGAAAAAAATAATGCGAACATGCCTATCTGAAATTTAAGATCGTCAATTTGTTCCCCCGAATACAGGCTGTTCGTTTAGTCAAAATCTAAATCTACCAAACTACCTTAGACTGGTTCATTTTAATACCTGGTAAGATTAATGGCAACATTTAGGAAAGAGAACAAAAAAATCCCTGTTTTTAAAAATTAAAAACAGGGATTTTATATCACTCATATGTCCGCAGACAAATTATTTATTCTGTTTAAAAATCCAATCCTAAACTAACATACCAGATTGGTTTTCCTTTAAATAATCCATTCATTGGCCAACCGGCATCTACTTTTACAAAATGGCCAAGCAATGTACTTCGGGCACCAAAACCATACCCACCAAGGAATGGTCCTACACCGGGAGATTCTATTTTTACCAGCACATTGGGATTTCTTGGATCGGCATACGTTATAGATGGCCTGGAAAAATTATTATACTTGCCATTCCACGCAGTACCCAAATCAATAAATTGAGTCAGTTGGAAATTTCTTATAAAAGCATTGTTAATTGGTTTACTGAAGAAGGTTGTAAAAACAGGTAATCTAAACTCACTATTAATAACCATTGCATTATTTCCGTTCGCAGCATTCTGAATGTATCCGCGCATATTTACTGCTAATGTCTGGAATGCATAGGATTGATCCGGTGCGGGTTTGTTATCTTCATTAAAATATCGATAGGATTGAACACCATTTTTATCCACCTTTCTATTGCTTCCAAAGGTGAACCAGTTATCCGCTCCTCCCAAATAATAAATTAATTTCTGGTTACCCCAGCTAAAGTCGGCCGCCCCACGTACTGCCCAGATAAAGTTCCGGTATATCGGATAATAACCTCTTGCATCAAAACCTGCATTAAATGTATTTCTTCCGGAAGTAGTTCCTAATTTACTTATCTGCGCATTCCAATCCATGTACACTTTATACCGCACGCCGTTCCATATATTTTCCACCGGATTAAGTGTATTGTCATACACATATTCCGCACGCATCAAACCGTAGGTTTTCGATACAGATTTACTAGATAAGGAGATCATATCAAAAGAACTCTCTATCGCATTATCCTTCCTTGCGCCGGTCGTTACCCGAATACTTTTTGTAACATCCAATGGATAAGAAATAGTCGCCTGGTATAAATTTGAAATTAATTTTCCGGGGTAAACAGCATTATCATTTCCCAAACCCAATTGCTTTACACTTCTGAAATATGCCAATCCCCAATCGACCCTTTTTCTTAAATTACTGAATTGAAAAAGCCAGTCATTATCTTTTAAATTAGATGAAATCCTGAAGCCACCGGCAATTTTTATATCCTCCATAATATCAGCCGCGCCTATACGAATCATACCATTTAATCCATTATCTGAAGTAAGATTGATGGGACCATAACCTCCCTGGTAGGCTTGATATCTTGTTCCTAATACATTATTATTAAATCCTGTTGTAACATAATCTGTTGCAAATTTCAACGGCTTATACGGATACTTTTTTACATTATCCAGTACGCTCGGAACGATCGCGTCCATAGGCCGTTTCTTCACTGCGTTACTATCTTTCTTCGCGGGTTCAAATTCAAGTTGAAAAACATCCTCTTCCTTTTCTTTTTGTTTTGGTTTTGAGATCATTTCTTCTCCCTGGGAAATACGGT
Organism: Chitinophagales bacterium; assembly: GCA_038235345.1. GTDB lineage: Bacteria > Bacteroidota > Bacteroidia > Chitinophagales > Chitinophagaceae > Ginsengibacter. The sequence goes on along the minus strand of JBBSUB010000107.1, from coordinate 7,404 downwards.
CAAGCTCTAATATGCGCTGCATGTATGCCGAAGGCCGCGTATTTACATTTCTCCGGCGAAGGGCTTTATCATCAATTTTTAATTTATACAGAATTTTCTCATCACTTTGTCTGGTTACTTCACTTACAAGGTCACCAGATCCGGCTGCTCTTGATTCACGCAGACTGCTTTCATAATTCGTTAAAGGAAATGTATAGGTGGAGTCACTCGAAACGGATACTACCGCAATGGAGTCCACATCCGTTTTGTTTTGAACTTTTAAAACGGAATCAATTTCCTCCAAAGAAGGATTCCGCAGCAATTCTGCGCCAACAAGGACCAGAGTATCAAGTCCTGCGCTTTTCGTGGCAAAAAATCCTGCATAACGATTGCCAATTCCATTCAAATCACTTACAAAGGTGAAATGGTTTACGTTATACTGCGCAGGATAACGGGCATCACCAAACTTTAGGTTTGTCAACTGGGTGATTTGATTAAATTCAGGACGGTTATCGGCAAAATCAGTAATCATAAAGATGTTAAAGCCATTCTTCATTAAAGAGGTATCACTTCCTTTTGCAGTAGCGCTGGGACGGTTACTGGCATACAGAATGCCTAGCTTATTAGGAAAAGCTACAAAAGCAGGGTCCAGATTATCATAAACATCATTCGTGATCTGGTTCAGTTTTTCACTGTCCATATCATAAATGAATATATCGGAATGTCCGTTCTTAACCGCGCTCAACAATAAACTCTGGCTGCTATAAATGTATTTCATGTCCTGAACCTGTTCAAACATATCGGAAAGATCTTTGTTGAACGGTTTGCTATTGGAAAGAACATCGTACACAAAAAGTTTTATTCTACCCTTCTCTTCATACAAAACAGATAAGCGCGTGCCTTTCGGGTCCCAGGCCATCATGGGGTAATTCGGATTGATATCATCCATTTTACTTTTCGCGCCGAATTTCAATAAGGTCCTGTCTTTATCGCCATCATTTAAGATCACTTTATATTGGCCTTGTTTATATTGAACTACTGCAAAGGAGTAATCTTTCTTTAGAGGATTTACATTAAAATGAAAATAGTCTTTACGCTTGCCAATTTCGACACTGGTGATTTCACTGCCTTTAGGATAATTTTTACGGCGCATAACATCTTCAGAATATTTTTCCTGCTGGTACTCCATGAATTCTTTCAGCAAATCCTTGAACTTACGTTTTTTAGTAACCTGCTGCGTAGCTTTATTCAGGTTCTTATAGATTCGTGCCAGGTAAAGTAAATAAGTGGTATTCTCCTTTTTATAACGCTCTTCAATATAATACCAGAAAGCGTGACCTGCAAGCTGGGGACGGTCAAAAGCAAGTTGATAGAAATTTTTATATTTTTCACTTAGTATCTCACTTTTTAGATCATCGTCCAGTTTTGTGCTCCAGTTTTGTCCCACATAGGCCATGTACCCGGTAATAAGCCAATCGGGTAAATCAAGTAGCGCTTTATTCCCGGCCACTTCTCCCAAATCATCACCAAAAAGAATATTCTGTGTCAGTACTTTTGCGATTCCTTCCTTTATCTGCCGGCGGAGATCCGCATGATTACTGGTAAAATATACGATCAATTTATTATTGACTAATTGGGTAGTTCCGTCTGCACTCATCCAATTGCTGCCAAGGCCAATATTGCTTTGCTGCATATCATTGAAAGAGTTGTAAATAATAATATTGGCGCGTCTTTGAAGGGTATATTCTACAAAACGTTCGATTCCCGGAAGTTCTTCTTCCGCTATTTGGATAACATATTTTGCGATATCTTCCCCTTTTTGATTATAATATGCGTTGAAATTGAGACTTTGGTAATAATTCCATTTGAAATTTTTATATTGAACCCTGTTCTTTCCAAATTCTACACTACTCACCTGCGCATTTACCATCATTGTTAAGGCAAACAATACAGTAGAAAGAAGAATTATTTTTTTGTCGAAACGAATCTTGTGATCTTGCATGTGGTAAGGTTATAATTGGCCTAAAATTAAATGATTAACGGTTATCAATAAAATGAATTTAACGAAAACAAATTTACCATGTTCTATATAAAATCTTTCACTTTCAGTCCGATACAGGAAAATACGTATATTCTTTACAATGAGTCCAAAGAATGTATCATCATAGATCCCGGTTGTTATTTTGATGAAGAAAAGGATACCATTAAAAATTTTATTACTCAAAAACAGTTAAGACCGGAATTATTATTAAATACACATTGTCATCTGGACCACGTTTTCGGTAATAAATTTATTGCAGAAGAATATAACTTAACGTTAAAAACTCATCCACTGGAAAAACCGGTTTTGGAAATGGCTGCTGCATCGGGTTTAATGTTTAATCTTCCGTTCGATAATTATACCGGCGAGCTCATTCCACTTGTAGAAGGAGACATTATAACTCTTGGAGAGGATGAATTAAAAGTGATCGAAGCCCCAGGCCATTCTCCCGGTAGTATTTGTTTTTATTGCGAGAAGCAAGGATTTATTATTGGGGGTGATGTTCTTTTCCAAAATAGTATCGGCCGCACAGATCTGCCAGGTGGAAGTCATCATCAATTGATAAAAAATATTAAAGAAAAATTATTTATCCTCCCAAAAAATGTGGTGGTTTATTCGGGCCATGGTCCTGAAACGACCATTGGGCATGAGATGGAGAATAATCCATATTTGGGGTAGGTGGTAGGGATTAGGTAGGTTGAATGCTGCGCGTTGAATACTTCGTGTTGAAGGTGGTTGGATGCCTGCGGCGTTGAACCCTGAACTTTGAAATATAGATTTAATCCCTTAAAATTCGCGTTTTACCCCCCAGCCCTCCCGAAGCAAGTGTGTGACATGCTATAAAGTGGGTGAAAAGCAAGTCTTAAATAACTCAGGGTTGGAATTATAAATAAACGAAGAGTCTTCACGTAACCCGTTGTCTGACCTGCGGTACCGACAACTCCGAACTCCGAACTACGAACTAACTAAAACCTACAAACTACAAACTATCTGCTACCAACTCAATCAAAACTCCATTCGTTTCTTTGGGGTGCAGAAATACAACCCATTTATTATCTGCACCTGCTTTTGGGATTTCGTTGATGAATGAAAAACCTTCTTTTTTCAAACGGGCTATTTCAGCATTAAGATCTTCCACCTCGAAAGCGATGTGGTGCATGCCCTCACCTCTTTTCGCGATGAAACGGTTGATAACTCCTTCAGGATCAAGTGCTTCCACCAATTCTATTTTGCTATCACCGGTTTTAAAAAAAGCGGTATTTACTTTTTCACTTTCCACTTCTTCAATTTTATAACAAATGGTATTAAGCAATTTTTCAAATAATGGAATAGAAACCGATAATTTCTTTACAGCTATACCAATATGTTCAATCTTTTGCATAAAAATGGTTTTTTCAAAAATAAAGGAATTAAAGGAGTATTAAAATGATCCCGGTTCAATAACTTAATACGCAGATTCATTGCCATGAACAAAACCATGCGAAACAGAAATTACGTTTATACATTGGGATAATCCATTTTATCCAAATATTTACTTCAACGAACCTTTCCTTCATTATGGAAAACATAACTTTCTTTTCTAAGCCTGATTGGTTAAATTTGTACTTAAAAAATTCTGGAATAACATGCTGAACTTTCCCGTATATCTTGATAATAATTCGACCACCCAAATGGATGAAAAAGTATTGGAAGAAATGATTCCCTACTTTATAAAACATTTTGGAAATGCTGCCAGCCGCAGCCATCCCTACGGCTGGGAGGCGGAGGAGGCGGTTGATTTTGCCCGGGAACAGGTCGCTAAATTAATTCATGCAACTCCGAAAGAAATCATTTTTACTTCCGGGGCTACAGAAGCTATAAACCTGGCCATCAAAGGTGTAGCAGAAATGTATGCCACGAAAGGGAACCATATTATTACTGTTAAAACAGAACATAAAGCAGTATTGGATAGTTGCGCACACCTGGAAACGATGGGTATTGATGTCACCTATCTTTCCGTAAATAAGGAAGGATTGATAGATATGGAGGAATTGGAGCATGCTATTAAACCAGCCACCATTTTAATTTCGGTGATGTATGGAAATAATGAAACAGGAACCATTCAGCCAATACAGGAAATCAGCGCACTTGCAAAAAAGAAAGGCGTTTTATTTTTCACAGACGCGACACAGGCGGCGGGTAAAATACCAATTGACGTGGTTGAAGACGGAATAGACCTTTTGACTTTTTCAGCCCATAAAATGTACGGACCCAAAGGAGTAGGAGCCTTGTACATAAGGCGTAAAGATCCCAGGGTACGAGTGATTGCGCAAATGGATGGCGGTGGTCATGAACGTGGAATGCGCAGCGGAACATTAAATGTACCGGGGATAGTCGGTTTTGGCCAGGCGTGCGAACTCAGTAAATGGAAAATGGACGAAGATGTAAAAAGAATAAAAAAATTAAGAGATAAACTGGAAACAGAATTAATCAGATTAGAAGGAGTCGTTTTAAATGGACATCCAACACTCAGGCTACCAAATGTAGTGAATGTCAGTTTTGCAAATAATGAAGATGCAAATCTGCTCATTCAATTGAACAAAAGTATTTCTGTGAGTGCCGGATCTGCCTGCACTTCCGCAAGTTTAGAACCTTCCTATGTATTAAGGGCTATGTATGGCGATGATGTGCTGGCAAAATCTGCTGTCCGGTTTAGCCTCGGAAGATTTACTACAGAGGAAGAAATTGATTTCACGATAGATTTCGTAAAACAAACCGTCAATTCTATGGAAAAATCTTTTTCGGAATAAAAATACGATCCTGAATATAAACAGTTTTAATAATACTAATGTTTCTGCCAATTTGCCAAAAAATGAAAGCGGCATAAGGTTAGAGGATATAGATAAAAAGAAAGCAACATGATTTTTATAAGTGATAAAGCAAAAGAAAGAGTGGTTCAAATTTTAAATGATGAGAATAAAAGCCTGGGTGATTATTTTGTGCGCGTAAGCGTGGTTAGTGGCGGATGTTCCGGATTAAGTTATAAAATGGATTTCGATAACGAAAGTAAACCGATGGACCAGGAGTTTGAAGATAAGGGCGTAAAATTAGTGACCGATTTAAAAAGCTTCTTATATCTTGTTAATACAACTCTGCAATTCAGTGATGGACTTAATGGGAAAGGATTTTATTTCGAAAACCCCAATGCAGCAAGGAGTTGCGGATGTGGGGAAAGTTTTGGAGTATAGAGCATAGTATGAATACCTTCTGAAAGATTTTGAACCGTTTTTTTAATAAAAAAACGGTTCTTTTGTGAATAGAAACGACTATCCGATTAAAGAAAATAGAGCTTTAATAAACAAATAGTTTTCCTCATAAAACAATATGTAATAAAAAAGCCCCTAATAAAAGGGGCTAGCAGAATGTTTTGGTAAACATTTTAAATAATATCCAAAGAAAGAATTGCTTTTCAATTAAATTATTTCTGTGAGATAAAAAGTTAGTGGTAATAATAAAACAAGACATGTTATTTTAACAAAACGCTGCGTGACAGAAAAAATTATTTAACATAAAATTTTATTTTTTATTTAACCAAACGAAAAAAAATAATTTCACCATCAGTTTTGTCATTTCCACAAAAAATATAATTAGAAACCCTGAAATCAATTCGCCTGAAAGACTTATAAAATAAGTTGCTTTTTCTTTAATCAAATAAAGCATTTTCTGATTATCAATAACTTTTAATTATTTTTCAGCCTTAACTTGCATTTTCTTGTATGATATCAATAACAAAAAAGGAGATCCATCAATTTTTCAGCAGTCTGACAGGATACATCACTATTATCCTGTTTCTGGTGGTGAATGCGTTGTATCTTTTTATTTTAAAGGATAGTAATATTTTTGATTTCGGGTATGCCACCCTGGTAGCTTTCTTCGATTTAGCACCCTGGGTATTTATATTTTTGATTCCGGCCCTGTGTATGCGCAGCCTGGCAGATGAATTTAAAACCGGCACTTTCGAAACTCTAAAAACACGTCCTCTCACAAGATGGCAAATTGTTTCAGGGAAGTATGCCGCCATTCTTTTGATTATTATCATTGCCCTAATTCCCACGATTCTTTACGTGATTACCATACAAGCGTTATCATCTACAGGTGGAATAGATGGAGGCGCTATAATTGGTTCTTATATAGGCCTGCTTCTTTTAGGAGCTGTGTTTGCCGCCATCAGTTTGTGGTGTTCAAGTATTACTTCCAACGCAGTTATATCTTTTCTTTTAAGTGCCTTTGCTTGTGTCGTTTTGTATTTTGGATTTGGTGCACTCAGCCAATTACCCGTGTTTACAGGAAATGCAGATTATTATATCGAAATGATCGGTATCGATTTCCACTACCAAAGTATCAGCCGCGGCGTCATCGATAGCAGGGATGTCATATATTTCGGGAGCATTATATTTCTTTTCTTATTTGCCACACAAGAAAATTTACATAAAAAATAGCCCATCAAAATGAACGCTTCTTTTAAAAATAAATGGTGGTGGGTGATAGCAATCGTCGGGTTTTTGGTGATCAATTTCCTGGCTTCCTTGTTCCATACCCGTTTGGACCTTACCCAGGAAAAACGGTTTACCATCAGTGAGCCGGTAAAAGATATTTTAAAAAACATAGACGGCGAGGCGGAAATATTGGTTTTTCTGAAAGGAGATCTACCTTCCGGATTTAAAAAACTTGCCACGACATCCCTGGAGACATTGCAGGAATTCAAAGATTATTCCCGCGGAAAGATTCATTATAAATTGATGTCCGCCGATGAAAAGATTCCCGGCACGGACATCACGTATGGTGATACATTAAGTTCATTGGGCATTATTCCCATCAATCTGAAAATTCAATTAAAGGCAGGTGAGCAATCGCAATATGTTTATCCGGCAGCGCTGGTCAACTATAATAATAAATTGCAGGCAGTTAATTTGTATACAGGTACAAAGACCATCATCACACCACCGGAACTAAACAGCGCGGAGGCTTTACTGGAATATAAATTCGCGGATGCTCTTTTAAAAATCACCAATCCCCACCGGCCCCTGGTAGCTTATGCTACAGGAAATGGCGAACCAATGGGGATTAACACTTATGACCTGGTGGAAAATGTGTTGAAGAAAGATTATCAATTATTCACGGTAAACCTGGAACAGGAACCCGTGATACCTGATACATTCAAAGTATTGATCATGGTGAAACCAACACTTCAATTTTCTGACACAGAAAAAATGAAGATTGACCAATATGTGATGCGTGGGGGAAATCTTTTATTTTTTATTGACAGATTGGAAGCGGAAATGGATAGCCTTCAAATTAAAAATCAGGTTATAGCGTATGACAGGAATCTGGAATTGAATGACCTG
>JBBSUB010000106.1:0-13796 GCA_038235345.1 Chitinophagales bacterium | reverse complement strand
ATTTTCCTTTAAAACTTTCTTTGTCAGCTCTTGTAACTCCTGTATTTTCTCTTTTGTAAACATGTACTTTTTAGATTCAAATTATTTTTCAAAGTTAATAAGGTATGTACAGATTATGATAGGCAGATTTTGAATCATATTCATTCGGGAATTTAGTTTATCAAGATCTAAAGAATTGTCTTTGAAGGAAAATTACTTCTTCTGGTTGGTCATTATTTACTCTTTCCCGTAACGATTAATTCAGTAACAATCTAAATAAAAGAGGAATAAAAATGGTTTATGTATTTTACACATTGGAAACCTAAATGATCAATGTTTATTCTGGCAAACGATATTTTTTCCTAACCAGCAGTTTAATGAAGAAAAATATCCTTCCATGTTGTTTTTGCTTATTAATCTTCCGGTTAGAATTAAATCATACGATACCCTTCACGGATTAAAAATGAATTATGGCAAAAATAATCGCTGAAAACAAGAGTCCTAAAACGCTACAAGGACTACAAACGGAAGTGCAGAGTACGAACAGGATTGGGCTTTCTGTTGACTGTGTGATTTTTGGATTTGATCATGAAAAATTAAAAGTTTTATTGATAAGGTCTGATTTCGAAAAGTTTCAAAGCAAATGGAGTTTGCTTGGGGATCTTGTGAGGCCTGAAGAGGATATGGAAGCAGCTGCTTACAGGATCTTGAAACAACGAACCGGATTGAAAGATGTGTACCTGGAACAGGTGGAAACATTTGGTAAAGCAAACCGTCATCCGGCAGGCAGAGTAGTTACGGTAGCCTATTGTTCTCTTATCAATACGCAAAACCACAAGTTGAAAATTCTTACTAATGAACTGCACTGGCATGATGTGGGTACTATTAAAGAAATGGCATTTGATCACCAGAAAATATTTGAAACCAGTTATGACTGGTTGAAAAAAAGAATTCAGGAGCACCCGTTAGGGTTTAATCTTCTTCCAAATAAATTCTCTTTGAGGGAGTTGCAGAATTTGTATGAATCAATATTGAATAGAAAGTTGGATAGAAGGAATTTCCGGAAGAAATTTTTTGCCATGAATTATCTTATTGATACAGGAGAGGAAGAGCAGAATGTTCCACATAGGCCCGGGAAATTGTACAGGTTTGATTATGAGAAGTATGAAAGGAATAAGAAAACGTGGTCAGGTATTGATTTCTAATGAGATGAATCACCTGCTTATCTATTGAAACCGTTAAATAAAAGAAATAAACAAAAGTTCATTTTACTTCTGAACACGGGTAGAGTACATTTGCAAAAAATAGAATAGGAATGGAATTTTTAAATATATCTCAGAAGGAAATAATCACAATCTCGTTTACCCTCTTTGCGGTTATTGATATTTTGGGTTCAATTCCTGTATTTATTTCTCTAAAAGATAAAATGGGTGGCCAGATAAAAACGACTTTGGCAACTGTTGTATCTGCCGGATTGATGATCCTGTTCCTGTTTTTAGGTCAACAATTTTTAAATATTTTAGGCCTTGATGTGCAATCTTTTGCCGTGGCAGGTAGTATTGTGATCTTTATAATCGGTTTGGAAATGATCTTAGGCATTGAGTTTTTTAAGCCAGAAAAAGATTCCAAAAGTGGAAGCGTAGTACCCATTGCTTTTCCACTAATCGCCGGTTCCGGTACTCTTACTACGGTTATGTCCTTAAAAGCTAACTATCATGATGTAAATATCTTTATAGGAATACTTATCAATTGCGTCGTCATCTTTATTGTACTGAAATCACTTAAATGGATTGAAAGAGCCCTCGGACCTAATGGACTTCTGGTAGTCAGAAAGTTTTTCGGGGTGATCTTGTTGGCTATAGCGGTGAAGATATTTGGAAGTAATATCGGGCAGTTTGGAGTGTAGGTTTTTTTAACTGGGCTTCACCCTATTTCTATGAATTACCCTCTTTAAGGGCTTGAGGTTTGGGAATAACTCCATTAGTTCCATGCCCTTAGTCGCTGTTAGCTCTGGAAAGGGCGCAATATATTAACGACGTGTGCAGCCCCTCGAAAAAAGTGTATTCCTCATCGACAAACCGCTTCAAAAATCTGACAGAATGGATTCAAAAAATGTTGATTCATTGTTCACGCCGCAAAAAATAAGGATGCTATTGGATTAACTTCAAACTATTAAACTAAAAACTCCTAATTCTTAACTGACTACAGCCCACTAATCGTAATTCCCACCTGGTATAATTTCATGTCGGGAGAACCAACACCTTCTTTTAGGACACTATTCAATTGGTAAGTACCAAAGAGGGATACAATGCCGTAACCAACTCTTGCCGTTGCGCTAAAGCGGGTACTGTTTAGGTATTTTTTGCTGCTGATTTTATCTGTGTAGGAGCCGATTGTATTATTGTTCTTGTCCAGAAGAGTTTTTCCTTTTGTATGTGCATTTACTAAAGTACCTACTTTAATACCAAGAGCAGCCTTCAGACTTTTATTTATATTATCCGGATTAGCTGTATACCTTAATTCCAGCGGAACTTCCAGGTAACTGGTAGCTAATTTGTATTTTTTAAAATGATTCGTAGAATCAACTGCTGTAAAAGGCAGTAATGAATTGGAGGATTTCAAATTCACATCCATATTCTTAAAGGTTATGTTACTTGTACTGATACCGGCACCAATTCCAATACTATATTTTGGAGAACCTTTAAAAGGCTTATCGAACATAAAATATGCATTAAATCCACGAGAAAAACCCTGTTGATGGGAATTGATACTGTCTGGCATTCCTGTCCAGCCGTCAAATGATGCCTGCAACATAAAATGATCTGCAGCACGATTGGTCATTTTCATTGTTTTGGAATCCTTTGAGGTGACTGTTGTTATTTCCTGGGCGAAAGATATAGAGAAAAACAAGCAACCAATTATTATAAAAGTAATTTTCTTCATGAGTATTATTAAGTTGGCAAAAGTATTTGTTACAGGGTTAAAGAAAGGTTAAATAGACTTTTTAATTGTATTGAATTTTAATTGAATTATAGATTGTGGATCAGGCACTTCCGGTTGGAATAATTGTGTATGCAGGATGAATATCATTTAAGCCGGAAATTACTGGCAGTTGAAGGTTATTGTTTTAAAATCTCTTCCAGCATTTTTCGATCATTACTTAATCTTGGTATTTTATGCTGGCCGCCCAATTTACCTTGGACCTTTAGCCATTTATTAAAGGAACCTTTTTCTATAATATGGACTACAGGCATTCTTAGAGCAATATCCTTATACCGCTTTGCCTCATAATCGCTGTTCAATTCTTTCAGAGTATTATCTAAAATAACTGTAAAATTCCGAATGTCTTCGGGCTGCTGATCAAATTCTATTAACCATTCATGCGTTCCGTTCTCTTTTTCTGAGAAATATAATGGAGCTGCTGTATAATCACATACAATCGCTCCTGTTTTTGCACATGCGGTAGCAATAGCAGAATCTGAATTATCAATGATCAATTCCTCTCCGAAGGCATTAATAAAATGTTTTAACCGACCTGTCACTTTTATTTTATAAGGCCTTATGGAGGTAAATTGAATAGTATCGCCAATGAGGTAGCGCCATAATCCTCCATTATTACTTATTACAAGAGCATAATTCTTATGCAATTTCACTTCATTTAAACCAACTGTTTTTGGGTTAGCTTTTTTATATTCTTCAATAGGTAAAAATTCGTAAAAAGTACCGTGGTCAGTAAAAAGTAATAATCCATCGTCATTGGGCTTGTTTTGAGCGGCAAAAAACCCTTCACTGGCATTATAAATCTCCAGGTAATTGATTGGTCCTCCAATCAGAGATTCCACTTGTTTGCGATATGGCGTAAAAGACACGCCACCATGTAAATACAATTCAAGGTTAGGCCAAACTTCTTTAAGATTTTTCTTTCCGGTAATTTCCAGGATCCGTTTTATTAAAATGATGGTCCAGGTTGGAACGCCGGCTATAGAAGTCACATTTTCATGAATAGTGTTCTGTGCAAGTTGTTCAATTTTGGTTTCCCATTCATCGAGTAAGGCAATACTCAATTCCGGTGTACGGATCCAGTGTCCCCAAAAAGGAGTATTCTGCATTAATACAGCACTCAAATCACCGTATTGAATATCTTCTGCAAGATTATTAACCTGGTGACTTCCCCCTACGACAAGCCCTTTTCCCGTCAGTAATTCGCTTTTGGGAAAATTTGTATAGTAATTTGTCAGAAGATCTTTCGATGCTTTAAAATGCACTTCTTTCAAGGTTTCCTCACTTATTGGAATGTATTTACTCCTGGAGGAAGTAGTCCCGCTGCTTTTTGCAAACCAGTTAATGGGCGTATTCCACAAAATATTTTCTTCCCCTGCCATCATACGTTCAATGTAAGGTTTGATATCCTCATATTCCTGAATGGGAACTTTACTTTTAAAATCCTTCACAGTAAATAATTTTGAGAAACCATACTTTCTGCCAAACTCAGTGTATTGAGCCTGTGTAACCAGATGCTGCAATACATTTCTTTGTGCAGAGACAGGGTACTTTATCCAGTTTTGAACACCCCATAATCTTAATCGGGCTAGTCGTGATATTATGGGAGAAAGGAGTTTCAATAATATTGATTATATTTTAGTTTAGGTAGATACTTAAACCTGCTTAAACTTTCAGGAAAGATATAGAGATTAAATAAATATACATCTGATTTTTAAAATTGCCCTTAAATCTCATAATATGACACTGAATAACGGATCTTCTATCAGGTTCTTATTACCAGTAAACGAGAATATCATTTCATCGAATCCAGGTGCAAATAATCTTTTCTTTTCAATTCAAAATTCCTACCCAGGTATAATCGTTTCACTTGTTCATCATCCGCTAATTCTTCGGCAGTTCCTTCTTTAAAAATCTTTCCCTCAATAAGCAAATAAGCTCTGTCACAAATAGACAATGTTTCATTCACATTATGGTCAGTGATCAGGATACCTATATTTTTATATTTCAATTTAGTCACAATACTTTGAATATCTTCCACAGCTATTGGATCAATCCCGGCAAAAGGCTCATCCAATAAAATAAATTTCGGATCTACTGCCAAAGCACGGGCTATTTCTGTTCTTCTTCTTTCTCCGCCACTTAACACATCACCATTACTATCCCGTACATGTTCCAGGTTAAATTCAGCAATAAGTGATTCCAGTTTTTCTTTCTGTTGGCTTTTTGTCAGCTTGGTCATTTCCAAAACAGCGGCTATATTATCAGAAACAGTCAGTTTCCGGAAAATGCTTGCTTCCTGGGGTAAATAGCCGAGACCCATTTTTGCCCTTTTGTACATGGGAAGTTTGGTAATATTTATATCATTCAAATAAACATTTCCCTCATCTGGTTTTACCAAACCTACAACCTGGTAGAAGGATGTCGTTTTTCCTGCGCCATTCGGTCCAAGCAATCCTACAATTTCACCTTGTGATACTTCAAAAGAAACTTTGTTGTTCACAACCCTCTTTCCGTAAATCTTGGTAAGGTCTTTTGCAAATATGGTCTGATTCATTAAAAAGTTTGTACAAAAATAAGTCAATAAGGGTTAATAACTAGCTTAGTTTAAATTGCCCAAGGTATAAAAGAAAATATCCATTTTAAATATTCCTTTTCTTTTAAAATAAAATACGAAACATTCTAAATGAAATAAAAATGCATTTAAGTTAAGAATTAATATTATTTATTCGTTAATAATTCAGCAATACCCATATATTTTAATGAATAATTCATTATTTTAAGGTTATTAAATTAAACTAACAAGGCTTTTGCTGTTTAAAGTCAGGAGTTTTATATTTTTGCAGATATGGTTATACAATTTAAACCGGGTAAAATAATGTTGCTCTTTTTAGGAGTCGCCTTTTCTTTGGTTGCGAAAAGTCAGGTAATTGTGGATAGTACATTCATGGAAAAAGTAGATACGGTCATTATACATTCACCAGATACTGTTTATTTAAAACCGGCAGATACGGTACTCAGGATTAAAAACTTTAGCCCTTATTTCACTCTCCATGTAGATTCTACTCTGGATTATCACTTTATTTTAAATAAAGATCCGGATCAGTATTATTGGTATTTAAAGAATTCTCCGGTAGGGCTTAGAATTGATAAGGATAATGGAAGATTGCGGTTTAAAGCAGAAAAATCCTACTTTCTTTCCGGGAAATTAAAATATGACTTTGAATACAAAGTCAAACTCGGAGCACAAAGCTTAAATGATGTAGATGATAAAGTAGATACCACTTTTACCTTACTTTTTTACAATACGGATATTATTCCATCAAAAGTAAAGCCTTCTGTTTCAAGTAATTTTTCCATGGATGAAGGAGATACACTTAATTTCAGGTTGCAGTGTGAAATGGGTAGTTTTCCAATTGAAACCATGACCTTCTTTAGCAATTATCCAATCAGGTCTATCACGCCGGTAAATTCTTGCGGGGATGTTTTTACCTGGGTTGCTCCGTATGATTTTATTAAAGAATCGGATAACCTAAAAGAAAAATCGTTGATCATCAAATTCATAGGAGTAGATAAGTTTTTCAACCGGGATACAGCTACAGTCAACATCGTAGTACGTGAAGCCATCAATTATCCTCAACGTCTGTTGGAATATGAGGTAATCACCCATAATATTGAAAGGTATATTATGCAGCTTAAAAGCACTTTCCGTCAATTGGATAAAAAAATAAAAACGACCAAAAATACCCGGACCGCCCTGGAACTTACGTCAGCTTCTACTGCTTTGGGCGGCACAATTTTCTCTTCCCTGCCGGGTGATGGCGGTAAAACTACCGGAAAGATATTGCCTAGTGTTGGAGTAGCATTGGTTCCTGTAAAAGAAGCCGTAGCTCCAAATAAAAATTATGAGCAAAATTCAGCTTCCCTTGTCAGAAATAGTATTAAACGATTACAGTATTTGCTGAATGATAATACGCTCATCGGAGATAAAGATCCTGATATTGTTAAGAAAATGAACAAACTGAAGGATGAATTAAAACAAACACAAACAGCGTTAATTGATGTTCCTGTAATAGAAGATAATACAGATAATGAAGACCTGGATAAATATTTTAATAGTCCTAAAGTAAATAAAAAATACCGCTTAAAAGGAAAATAAAATCATTCAGGACACATGTAATCAAAGGCTTTTAATGATATAGACCACAACGCCTAATATTTTAAATTGATCATATCCCTCTTCTATTTTTAAGGGGGATATTTTTTTTGAATCTCCATAAAGAATCACGCCGGACTTGATTTTTTCGTAGCGCCTGACCATTAAAGTTTCACCCACTTTAACAACGATTACTTTTCCGTTCACACATTGTAGCTGCGGATCAATAACGAGAATATCATTTTTGAAAATGCCTACTTCTTCCATCAGATCGGTGTCTACTTTCATAAAACGGGCAGAAGAATCCTGCCGGAATATATCATTGAATGCCAATTTCCCATTAAAGGTTTTAGCAGAAACAGCTTCTGCATTTTTATTTTGTACAATGTCCATTTGGGCTACCGGTTTGCTGTTATTATAAAAATGTGGCACAGTTTTCATATTAATAGATTTTAGTTTCATTTCAAACGCTTGTCCCGCTTAAGTCATAAGTAATATGCAGTACGTCATAATAGGAAGAATCTGTTTCTATAAGGATCAATAAATCAACAATTTTGAAATGAATAAAGTTATTTCTTGATTACTAAAAATAATAGTAAATTTATACTAAATAGTGTAGCATTTAATTTTTTAATTCTTTAATTTTTCGCTATGGAAAACGATCAATCTCTTATAAAAATGCCCGGATACAGAACTGCTGAATATATTCTGATCCTTTCTCCACACGCAAGTTTGCAGGAAAAGATTATGCGGATAAAAAAGGATATCCTGGAAAAATATGATAACGGCTTTTTAGTGAACCGGAAACCTGTAATGCGGCTGGCCCGTTTTTTCTCCTACCAGATGATGGAAGAAAAACTGATCAATCATTTCAAAATTGCCGGTATGGCCATGCCTCCATTTAAAGTGACACTTAAAGATTTTGGCAGTTTCCCACAACACACCCTTTTTGTAAATGTTGATTCCAGGGTTCCATTACAAATGCTGATGAAGGATATCAAAAGTGCAAAAAGACTCATGCGCTCACCAGGCCAAGCACCCTATTTCACCAATGAATTTAATATACCACTTGCCATAAAACTCACTCCACTTCAATATGAAAAAATGTGGGAGGAATATCGTCGCCGTCAATTCACCGGTCATTTTATTGCTGATGCCATGTTACTTTTAAAAAGAAGGGAAGGCGAGAAAAATTACCAGATAGCCGCAAGATTTGAATTTCAGAATTTACCTGTTTCTGTTAGGCAAGGGGAATTGTTTGGGTAAGGATTGAATTTTTCCCTGCCGGGTTTTTAAAATACCGATGGTATCTTTTGTTGATAAAAATTTTAGGAGTATCCAGATAAACCATCACCTGTGTTTTTATAAAAACACCTTTTGTTTGGAGCTCACAGTTCAGTCTCATTGGGATGTAGAAAAAATTACTAAGAAGATTTTGACCAGAAAGGCTCGAAGAACACAAAGGGAAAACTTCGTTTTTCTTTTCTTTCTTCGTGATCTTTGCGTCTTCGTGGTTAAATTTAAAGGTCAGGTTATCGATCACTTTAACGTTAAAAACATTAAGACCTGACCTCCTTTACTTTTGGAGAAGGTTGAGATGAAGACCATACATTAGTTATTTTATTCGTATACTTAACAAGACGTATATTGGCATTCGTGAAATAACTTTTAAAAGAGAAAGATAGAATTATAATGGAAGAGGAGAAAAGGAAGAAATTAAAATTAACAGGAAAACAATTGCGCGCTATCGGGTATCCCGAAGGTCCCGTTATAAGCATTGCGATGAATCTCATGCAGAAATATTACAAGCATGAATCAGTAGATAATGCCCTGATCTTACTTGAAAAAATTTTAAAATCTCCGGAAGACCATAAGGATGATCCGGAACTTGGCTTTATAGCAAAACAATTTTTACCTCCTTCGGAAAATGACAAGGAAGGAACCCCCATTGAATTAAAAGAGTCCGGCATAATCTTTAAAATTTATGGGGAAGAGCATATAGATGATGTTGCGATCTCGCAAATGCAAAATGCTTCCAGATTACCAATAGCTGTTGCGGGTGCCCTGATGCCTGATGCACATCCGGGATATGGATTACCTATTGGAGGAGTACTTGCTACAGAAAATGCAATCATTCCATATGGAGTGGGTGTGGATATTGGATGCAGAATGTGTTTGTCCATTTTTGATATCAATCCGAAGGAACTTGGAGAAAGAATTCCTTTTTATTCGAGAGAACTGAACGAGGCCACTTTGTTTGGTACCGGTAGACAATTCGAAACCTTCCGGGATCATGAGATCCTCAGCAGGAAAGAATTTGACGAAATAGAAATGTTGCGTTCTTTAAAAGACCGGGCAGCATATCAATTAGGTTCGTCAGGTTCCGGAAATCATTTTGTTGAATTTGGAGAAGTTGAGATCACAGAAAAAGATCCTATTCTAAATGTAGCTCCCGGAAAATATGTTGGTCTTTTATCCCATTCCGGCTCACGCGGTTTGGGAGCCACTATCGCCAATCATTATACGAAACGGGCAAAAGAAAAGATAAAGCTTCAAGGGGAAGCAGGCAATCTTGCCTGGCTCCATCTGAATGAAGAAGAAGGAATAGAATATTGGCTGGCAATGAACCTGGCAGGAGATTATGCTTCTGCCAACCATCATATCATCCATGCTAAAATAGCCAAACAATTAGGACGCCAACCAATTCGCCTGGTGGAAAATCACCACAATTTTGCCTGGAAGGAAATACACCAGGGAAGAGAGTTAATCGTACACCGGAAAGGAGCTACTCCTGCCGGAAAGAATGTATTAGGAATCATTCCCGGCTCCATGACGGCACCGGGATTTATTGTGTTAGGGAGGGGAGATGAATCTTCTCTTAATTCAGCTTCGCACGGTGCCGGCCGGCAATTAAGCAGATCGGTTGCTTTAAAATCCATTACACAAGAAAAACTAAATGCAAAACTGGAAAAGCATGGCGTCACATTAATTGGTGGCGGTTTGGATGAAGCGCCTTTTGCCTATAAAGACATTAATGAGGTGATGCGGTCACAGGAAAATTTGATTGATATTGTTGGAAAATTTATTCCAAAAATTGTAAAGATGGATAATAGCTCTCCCGTAAGAAGTAGAAAAAGGAAATAAGATTCTCATTTGGCCAATAGACGTTTTTGTTTGTGTATGCATTTCGTTTAAAAAACTCATCTGCTTAAAAATGAACAAATAATAAACTGAAATAAACAACAAAAGATGAATAAAATTATTCTCTCCTTTTTAATTCTGGCACTTGCAGGTTGTACAAATTCCAAAAATAGTACAGAGAACAAACAAGCTTCTGAGGAGAGCGCTTCACTGTGGAACAAAAAGATGCTGGAAGGAGTCAATTTTGCAGCTACCGGCAATCGGCCCTTTTGGTCGTTGGATATAAAATTTGATTCCTCTCTTCATTTCAAAACAATGTCCGGGAAAGAACTTATTTTATCTGTAGTAAAAGGTGCAAAAGCTTCGGATGCCAATGTCACACGCTATCATTCCGAATCGTCAGAAGGAACCATAATTGTACAATTATTCAAACAGAACTGCATTGACGATATGTCCGGAACAAAAAGTCCTTTCAAAGTAGATGTTCAGGTAAAAATGAAGGGTGAGAATGTCTATAAAAAATACAAAGGCTGCGGTAGGTTTTTAGGAGATTACAGGCTTAATGATATCTGGGCTTTGAAACGTATCGGGAACAAGGTCATTAATCCAAAGGAATTTGAAAATGGTGTACCCACTATTGAATTCCAATTGAATGAAGGAAAAATGTATGGCTTTGGCGGTTGCAATCGTTTCTTTGGAAATATCCAATTGGGAGAAGGCAAGATTTCCTTCAATCAGGTAGGATCCACAGAAATGGCTTGTCCGGCCCTGAAATGGGAAACACAGTTCTTAGGTATGTTCTCCGATAAAACACTTGCATATGAAGTAGCCGAAGGAATATTATATCTCGGAGAAGGAGATAGTATGTTAGTGTTAAAGAAAGTGGATTAAGGTTTATTAAGAAGAAAGCTGATTAGTACTGGAAAAGCCTGATTTAAAATTGGCTTGATTAATTGTCCTGCAAATGACCGGAAATACATTTCAAACAATCCTAATTCTAAAAAATGTTCGATTAATTAATTGCTTTTAGCGATTAACTATCTAATATTGCACAGTTTTACAAAAAGGTTTATAGAAAAATTTAAATATAAACAAAAGGCCTCGTAGTACAATGGATAGTATATGAGTTTCCGAAGCTCCGGATCCAGGTTCGATTCCTGGCGAGGCCACTTTTCCCTTTCAGATGATAGATGTGTATTGCACTAATTTCGAGTGCCGAAGTGCCTGAATACATCCTCCTATGATGTGAATTAAAGGCCTGCACCTTCGTTGGATATCACCTACCCTTTTATGGCTGGCTATTCAAAAAGAACTTCCATATATTATTCTGAAATTAGGTATCTTAATAAACCGCTATCTAATTTACTAATTAGAATTTTTAATATCTTTAAGTTTCAAACACAAAGGCATGAGATCATTGCAATTAGTTTCTCACTTAACAAACACTTAAATAAAGGAAAAGCTCTCAAAAAACAGGGAAGATTTTAACCTGCAGCCGATGGCAAATTATCTACCTTATTCAGGTAGGTAAAATGAGTTTAGCTGAAGTTTTGGCTTCCATTGTTAATTTGTCCGTACATAGTATTTATAATTTGTCGAAAAGTATAATCTTGAACGTCCTTCATCTATCTTTTATAAACCAAAGGGAGGTAGACGAAAAGCTTACCTCTCTCTTGATGAGGAAAAGGAGTTGTTTATTTCTTTAGAGGATAAGGCTTCCAAGGGGCAGATTAAATCTGCTGGTGATATCCGGCTTATTGTTGAAAAAAAAGTTGAGCATACAATTTCTGATGATTACCTATGGGATTTATTTCAGAGGAATGGTTAGAAAAAGAAGATGCCACAGCCTCATCATCCGAAAAGAAGCCTGGAGGATCAAGTTGAATTTAAAAAAAACTCTCCGAAAATCTGGAGTCCGCCACTTTAACTTTTCCCGATTCCCTAAAGGATTTGCTCATTGTAGTGCGTAGTGTTTTTTGAGGATGAAGCAAGGTTTGGAAGAATCAGTAGGGAGATGGCTTGTTGAGAAAAAAAAGAAATGGTTCCGACAGTCGCCAAACAAATGATCAGAGAATACATTTATGCTTATTCGGCTTTATCACCACAGACAGGTGATTGCAATTCTATAATAAGTCCCTTCTGTAATACTGAAGCAATGAATGAATTTGTGAAACTTGTTTCAGCCAATTATCCTTACCGGATTATAATGATTTTAGATAAAGCCGGATGGCATCTCAGTCAAAAAATGCAGCTGCCGGAAAATATTAAACTCTTGCATTTAAATCCATATTCTCCGGAACATAATCCGGTAGAATTGCTTTGGAGGGAAATAAGAAGAAAGTATTTTCACAACAATATTTTTGAGACATTAAATGCCGCGAAAGAAACACTTCAGAAAGCCCTTTGCGCTTATCATCAATCAAAAGAAGAAGTTAGGAGTTTATCAAAAGGTTTCTTACCATTTTAGTATTTTTCATAGCGGTTCATTTTTATCTTACTTTATCAAAATTCAGAGCACCTGAGTCTGCCGATAGCTATAGTTAGAGGCGGCTCCGGCTTCATCCCGATCGTTATTGGGAGGCGTTAAAACACCAGTGATCCAATCATCACAATGTTTTTATTGGAATGATAGAATAGAAAGGAAATCTGTCTTTATTTTTTAGAATTTCCCCCAAATTTTTAAATTATATTTCATCCATCCAGTCTCCAATATTTGAAAAATGAATATTATTGTAATCACTGGTATTTGATATTGCTATCGCCTCTGTTTTTTGATATTTTTTAAAAGAAATATTATCCAGGTTACAATTTAATTTTTACCGATATTGCGGGATACGAATGAAAATTGAATCCTGTCTGCTATAGTGTTGGACACCAATGCCAAGTAGAATAGTGCCGCCAATTAGCTGTTTTGTGCTTTTACTTAAATAATATTTTCTGGTATTAATTTTTGACATTTCGATTTTTGAGGTATCTATTTGTTGACCGAAAGAAGACATACTTACAACAAGAATCATTAAACAAAGAAAAATCTTTTTCATAATATTTATAATTTTGTTTGTTTAAAAAAAGGATTTAAAATGTCAAAAAATTTGTGAAAGCAATTTTTAATCAATGAATTGAAATATATAAAAAGTCAAAGAAACCCGGTGGTTTTACAAGAGAGGTTTTGAAGAAAATCATTGAATCGTTCGTTTGTTTGTCTTGGCCAAATAATAGCGATCCGTCCCATGGTACACCTTTACCCCGTTGAGATTCGAATCAAACTCCATTTCAAGATCAGCAGCTTCCAGTCTGAACTTATTTCCACCAATACACTCCAACGGTAGTGATGTAAATCCCTTCCATTCGGCTATTAATACTTTCTCCTTCTCATAGATGACCATATTGCCAGGGATCTGTTGATTGCTATATTCTCCGGCATACCTCCGCAGATGTTTTGTTTTCAATGTCGCGAATTTCATTTCTGAGACCGGTGGCCCTTTACCAAAATAAATATCAAAAGCAGATACAACGATAT
>JBBSUB010000105.1:0-14149 GCA_038235345.1 Chitinophagales bacterium | reverse complement strand
TTAGTATCACGAATCGTATTGTGGGCGATTGTTTAGATGGTTCCAATTTTTAAATAAAATCTGATTTATGGTTTGAAATAAATCAGACTCCTGCCAATTTATTCAAAGGAAATTCGTGAGACACGAATTTAGGCGGCGTGCGGAATGGCCTGAATTTAGGCGGCGTGCGGAACCGGCATGAATATATTCGGGTTCTAAAAAATACGCAATATTTTCCCTTTGTGTCCTTAGAGGCTTAGTGGTTAAAATCTTTTTATTATTTTTTCGACATTCTCACTGGAACAGAATTGCTTCCTCCAAATACAAGTTATTATGCTCAAAACACAGGCAGCAACTTGTCGGGATACTACAAACTATAAACTCCAAACTTATTTAGTATCATACGCCCACCTAACCAAGGTAGCGCCCCAGGTGAATCCCCCACCAAAAGCAGCTAAAACAATGAGGTCACCTTTCTTTAATTGCTTTTCCCATTCCCAGAGGCAAAGTGGAATAGTTGCGGAAGTTGTATTGCCATATTTCTGAATATTGATCATGACTTTATCCATACTCAGTCCCATCCTGTTGGCTGTAGCATCTATAATCCTTTTGTTAGCCTGGTGAGGTACCAGCCAGGCAATGTCATCGCCTGTTAAATGATTCCTTTGCAATAATTCATAGGAAACATCTGCCATTCCTTTTACGGCAAACTTAAATACAGATGGTCCTTCCTGGAAAATATAATGCTGTTTAGCCATGACCGTCTCAATGGAGGCTGGTTTCGCAGAACCACCGGCATCCATTTTTAAATATTCTTTACCTATACCATCTGATTTTAATAAACTGTCCTGAATTCCATATCCTTCTTCATCGGGTTCCAACAGAATAGCACCGGCTCCGTCTCCAAAAAGAACACAAGTAGTGCGGTCGCTATAATCCACAATGCCACTCATTTTATCTGTTCCTACCACGACTACTTTTTTATACCTGCCACTTTCAATAAAAGCTGCTGCTGTAGTTACGCCAAATAGAAAACCGGAGCAGGCAGCCGAAAGGTCGAATCCAAATGCATTCGACGCACCGATTTCATAGGCAATAATATTCGCCGTTGCCGGAAAAGTCATATCAGGAGTTACTGTACAACAAATAATGCAATCGATTTCTTTGGGATCTATTCCTCGCTTTTTGCAAAGTTCCTGAACGGCTGGAATCGCCATTTTTGAAACACCCATATTTTCACCTTTTAAAATTCTTCTTTCTTCCACTCCCGTGCGCGTCTTTATCCACTCATCGGAGGTTTCTACCATTGTTTCAAGGATGGCATTAGTCAATCTGTATTCGGGTACAAAGGCGCCAACGGCCGTAATTGCTGCGGAAATTTTCTTACTCATTCAGGTAAAATATGGTTTTAAAGCGATAAAAATACAACATCCTGATTAACTTGAACCGAAAGAAAATAACTTCTGAATAAAAAAGGAAAGGAATTTATTTAGTGAACGATCCATGCATTATGGCTGAATTTTTAGTTGTGGAGAACGGAAGTATATTCTACTTTTTACATGTTCCCTAATTTGATAATAAAATGATAATTAAATCAATCGTTTTCATTCATGCTTAATTAATGCGTGCAATTAAACCTTATTTCTTATTTTTGGCCTCTTTAAGACCCACAGATGATAGCGTATTTATCCGGAAAATATTCATATAAAAACCCGGCCATGGTTTACATGGACGTGAATGGCGTGGGCTATGAGGTCAATATCAGCCTGAACACATATTCCCGGATTCAGAATTTAAAGGAAGGCAAACTCTATACTCATTTACAGGTAAAAGAAGATTCTCATACACTGTTTGGATTTTTTGATGCGATAGAAAAAGAAATGTTTGTATTGCTTATAAGTGTTTCCGGTGTAGGTGCAGCTACTGCAAGAATGATGCTTTCGGGGTTAAAACCAGAAGAAGTAACGAATGCCATCGCCTCAAACGATACCAATTTATTGCAAAGCGTGAAAGGGATTGGCAAAAAAACAGCTGAAAGACTTGTTCTGGAATTAAGGGATAAAGTTTCTAAACTAGCCACTTTTGTACCTGGCGTTCAATTCGTTGGCAATACTTTAGAGCAGGATGCGTTAAATGCATTAATGGCTTTAGGTATTTCCAGGCTCTTAGGAGAGCAATCTATCAAAAAAATTCTGATAGCAGACCCTACAATTGACCAGCTCGAAACGTTAATTAAAAAAGCATTGAAAGCAATTTGATAGAATTCTACTTTAATTAATTTATTGAATGCTCCTAACAAAAAGTTTTGTACCAAATTATATTGGGTCACTAAAGATGTGCTTTTTATCGATACTGTTTTTTATCGGAGGAGTGACTGTATTTGCCCAGGATACAACGAAAATACCGGTTACTACCTCCACTGGAAACGATACACTCCCTTATCCGATTCATGATCGCAGAGGTGATTTTATTTCTACACGTCCATCTATTTTTGATTTTAAGACTCCTTCTAATATTTCCGACTCTGTCGTCTATGATCCGGTTTCCAAAACCTATACTGTCTTTGAAAAAATGGGCAGCCGCAATTTCAGGATCCCTACTACATATTCAGCGGAGGAATACAGGAAAATTCAGGCAAAGAAATCGGAAGCAGAATATTTTCAAAAGCGTGCAAATACACTGAGTATATTGAACCGCGGCCGTGTGAAACCAAAACTCAGCCTGTATGATAATTTGTTTAACCGTCTATTTGGTAATGGGAAAGTAGATATTCAACCGCAAGGAAATGTGGATATTACCGCAGGCTACCAGGGGCAAAATATTAAGAACCCGACATTGCCGGAAAGAGCCAGGAAAAACGGTGGATTTGATTTTGATATGGCTGCCCAATTAAATGTAAATGCCTCCATTGGAGACAAATTAAAATTCCCGATCAGCTATAATACTCTGGCGAATTTTGATTTCTCCAATCAATTGAAGCTCGATTTTTCCGGAACGGAAGATGAAATTTTAAAACGCTTTGAAGCCGGAAATGTTTCCTTCCCAAGCCGAAGCACATTGATTCCGGGGGCGCAATCTTTATTTGGTATTAAAACGCAATTGCAATTTGGAAAATTATATGTGACCGGTGTATTAGCCAGTCAGAAATCACAAAGGCAATCTGTCGATTTACAGGGCGGTACCGCTGCGCAAAAGTTTGAATTTAAAGCAGATGATTATGAAGAGAACCGCCACTTTTTATTAGGCGGCTATTTCCGGGATAATTATAATAAAGTGATGAGTAATCTTCCTGCTGTAACTACCGCGGTTCAGATATTGAAAATGGAAGTATGGGTTACAAACCGTCGTGGATCAACAACAGATACGAGAGAAATTGTTGCCTTGATGGATCTTGGAGAAGCAAAACCTTTTAATACCAACTTTATAGTAACCGGTACACTTCCGGACAATAACACGAATAATGAATACAGCACGATTATCGGAGCACCCAGCAGCCGGAATGCAGCCTTGATCACAAGCAGGCTAACCGGGTTGGGTTTAAGCCCTGTGCAGGACTTTGAAAAAACATTTGCGCGGAAACTGGATTCTACACAATACATATATAATCCAAAAGCCGGGTTCGTTTCGTTGAGCCAGCCATTACAGGCAGATGAAGTACTGGGTGTTGCCTACCAATATTCTTATAATGGTAAAATATACCAGGTGGGTGAATTTTCACAGGATGTGCCACCGGATTCCACAACCAGTAATCAGAAATTATTATTCCTGAAACTTTTGAAGGCTACTTCACAAAGACCAGCTCTCCCTATCTGGAGTTTGATGATGAAAAACGTGTACAGCGTTGGCTATGGTTCATTGGACAGGCAGGATTTTAATTTGAACGTATTATATGAACAACCGGGATTAGGTGCAAAAAGATATCTTCCTTTTGGTGACCTGAACCAGGGAACGCCCATTTTGACATTGGTCAATTTGGACAGGTTGAATAATCAAAATGATCCACAACCGGATGGAATATTTGATTTCGTGGAAGGATATACGGTTCTGTCACAATACAGCCGTGTGATCTTTCCATTGTTGCAACCATTCGGACGGGATATTGCTCCGAAAGTATTCAGTAATCCTGCCCTGGGAGCAGATAGTTTATTTTATCCTTTATACGATTCCATTAAAGCGACTGCACAACAACAGTTCCCAAACCTGGATCGCTTTATCATAAAAGGATCAGCCAAAACAACTTCTACATCTGACATCAGCATCGGCTATAATATTCCTCCGGGTTCGGTTTCTGTATCTGCCGGCGGACAGAAATTACATGAAAATATTGATTACACGGTTAATTATGATTTAGGAACGATCAAAATTCTAAACCAGGCGATCATTAATGCAGGATTACCCGTTCAGGTGAATTTTGAAAATAATGCAACCTTCGGTATGCAGGAGAAGAGCTATATGGCACTCCGGTTGGATTATATGGCAAAAAATACGGCCAGGGAACAATTGTCACTTGGCGCTACAATGGTGCGCCTGAGTGAACGTCCATTTTTTACCAAAGTAGATTATGGCGAAGATCCAATCCGCAACGCCATGTATGGCTTTGATGTGAATTACAAAAAGGACATGCCCCGGCTGACCAAGTTTTTAAATAAACTTCCGTTTTATAGTTCTACAGCACCTTCTTCCATCAACGCCTATGGGGAAGCAGCATTCCTGAAACCGGGTCATGCACCGCAGATAGGCCGGGGAAGTGACGGGGTTATATACATTGATAATTTTGAAGGCAGTAAAAGTGATATCGATCTTCGTTTTCCTCCTATTAGCTGGGTACTGGCTTCTACTCCTTTTGGTGCCACAGATGAAAATGGAGTGGTATTATTTCCCGAAGCGGCTCTATCCTACTCACTGAATTATGGAAAGAACCGGTCGAGTTTATCGTGGTACCAGATTGAACCAACTTTGCAGGATCCAAAGAATTTGAATAATCCTTTGAAAGGAAATAAAACTGCTTTGTCTGATCCAAGAGTAAGGGCTATTTCACAAACAGAGATCTTCCCGCAGCGTACGACTGATTTTGGCCAGAATCAATTAATAACCTTTGACCTTTCTTTTTATCCCAAAGACAGAGGACCTTATAATTATGAAGCCTCCGCAGCGAATGTAAATTCCAATGGAAAATTCTTAAATCCTAAAACCAAATGGGGTGGCTTGATGCGGAATATTGATCAGACAGATTTCGAAACAGCCAATATAGAATATATCGAAGCCTGGGTTCAGGATCCTTTTGTTTTAAATCCAAATAGTACCGGTGGTAAATTTTATATTAACCTGGGAAATATTTCTGAAGATGTGTTGAAAGATTCAAGAAGATTTTATGAAAATGGTTTGCCTACACCAAATCTTCCGGCACAGGTAGATACATCCATTTGGGGTGTAGTACCTCGTAACCCGATCCAGGTTACAAATGCATTTAGTAATGATCCGCGTGACCGGCCTTACCAGGATGTAGGTTTTGACGGATTGACAGATAGCGCGGAGATTGCCTTCCGCCGGGCAGATTACCTGAACGTTCTGGCCACAAATTTTGGCACAGGTTCGCGTGTTTACCAGGAAGCAATTTCCGATCCTTCTTCGGATAATTACCAATATTATCGTGGAGATAAATTAGATGCGAGATCAGCGGATATCCTTGAACGTTATAAGCGATTTAATAATCCACAGGGAAACAGTCCTATTGCAGATAATAACTCTCAGTTCTCTTCTGCTGCTACCTTATATCCTGACCAGGAAGATGTGAACAGGGATAATACGTTGAATGAAACAGAAGAGTATTTTCAATACATGATTAATTTAAAGCCATCTTCTGCTCCGGAAATGAGCATAGGGCAAAATCATATTGTCGATAAAAAAGTGGTGACCGTTAAGTTGGTGGATGGCACAGAAAGAAATGAAACATGGTACCAGTTAAGAATTCCCATTGATAGTTATAATAAAAAAATTGGGAATATTCCTGATTTCAAATCGATCCGTTTTATCCGGATGTTCCTGACAGGATTCGAAGATAGTGTAACAGTTCGTTTTGGAAAACTGGATTTAGTAAGAAACACCTGGCGGAAATTCCAGTTTAAATTGGATTCAACCGGGAATTATGCGAATTCACCCATCAATGATTTTAATGTAAGTGCCGTAAATATTGAGGAAAATGATCGTCGGGCGCCGCTTCCATACCGCACTCCACGGGATATTGAAAGAGTACAGATATTAAGTAATAATGGCGTAAACCTGTTGCAAAATGAGCAATCTCTTACGCTGAAATTTGAGAACCTGGCTAAGACGGACGCAAAAGCTGTGTTCCAGACATTCGCCAACCGCGATTTGCGTCAGTTCAAAAAATTGCAGTTGTATATTCATGCTGAAAAGCAGGTGGAGACTTCCTTACAAGCAAATGCGCTGACAGCGGTTGTTCGGATAGGAAGTGACTTTGTGAGCAATTATTATGAAGTTCGGATTCCTTTGCATCTTACCCCGCTTGATCTTGGCCTTGATCCAAACAGTGACAGGTATAATGACACACTCTGGATAAAAGCAAACAATCTCGATTTAGATCTGGTGGCGTTGACAAAAATGAAAACGCAGCGGAATCTTTCCAGTCTTCCGTTGAATAAAATTTATTCTCAATTACAGGATAACGGGCATACCTATAGCATTATGGGAAATCCGAACCTTGGAGAAATCAAAGGTGTATTGATGGGCGTTGAAAATACCAATGCGGTTTCCGCAAGCGGCGAACTTTGGTTTAATGAATTGCGCCTTTCTTCCATGGATGAAAAAGGTGGATGGGCTTCCCTTGCACGGGTTGATGCTACTTTGGCTGATCTTGGGACAATTTCCGTTTCTGCCAATACACATAGTAATGGATTCGGAACATTGGAGCAAAGAGTAAATGATCGCTTTAAAGATAATTTTGTACAATTTGATGCTTCCGCGAACCTGGAATTAGGAAAACTCTTGCCAAAACAAGCAGGACTTTCCATTCCTTTTTATGGAAGTATTACACAAATGATCAGCACACCGGAATATGATCCGTTTGATATGGATCTGAGACTTCGTCAAAAATTGGATAATGCACCGGCTGGTCTGCGTGATTCTATCCGTAAAAATGCCGTGGATTTTGCTTCTATTAAAACAATCAGCTTTACCAATGTTCACAAGGAAAGAAAAGGAGATAAAAAACCACAAATCTGGGATATTGAAAATGTGGATATCAGCTATACCTATTCGAAAGCCGAAGCAAGGAACCCGCTGATTGAATATAATAATGTAACCAAACAACGTGGTGGTCTTGGCTATAATTTTGCGCCTCAACCAAAATTCTTCGAACCTTTTAAGAAACTGTTTAAGAAATCAAAAACACATTGGTTTGACCTGGTGAAGGATTTTAATATTAACCCTGTTCCATCGCAACTTACTTTTAAAGCGGATGTTTACAGGCAATTTGGTGTGATAAAACCACGTAGTATTGGAGGTGATAAATATATGACCCCGGAAACCTACGATAAGTATTTCACCTTTGATCGTAATTATATAATGCGATGGGATCTTACCCGCTCATTGAACCTGGATTATTCTGCTTTGAATAATGCCCGGATAGACGAACCTTATGGTAGTCTGGATACAAAAGCTAAAAGAGATACGGTGCGGCAAAACTTCTTTTCCGGAGGACGGAATACCGTTTTCTCCCAATCAGTGAATCTCACCTATACAGTACCTACAAGTAAATTACCATTGACAGACTGGACAACACTTCGTCTCAGATATTCCGCCAATTATCGTTGGATTGGTGCTTCAAGACTTGCTGTAAACCTGGGCAATTTCCTGGAAAATGGCCAGCAGGAAGAAGCTCAATTGCAGTTGGATTTTACAAAATTGTATTCCAAATCTAAATGGTTACGCGCCCTGGAACAACCACGGCAACCAAAGCAGAATACATCCGATACCGCAGCGAATAAGGTACCACAAGCTCCGGCGCCAAAAATTGCGGTGGCATTGCCGGAGATCAATGGCTTTGCGCGGGTGATCGGAAAATTATTGACCAGTATAAAATCCGTCAATGCAACCGTTTCTCAAAACAGCAATACACGTTTGCCAGGATACACAGACAGTACCCAGGCTTTGGGTCAGAACTTCCGGAGTATGGCGCCGGGGTTTGATTTTATTATGGGGCGCCAACCGGATACCAACTGGCTAAATCGTGCTGCTGCGAAAGGATTGATCACCAGGGATTCTCTATTTAATAATCTCTTTGTTCAAAATTTTGATCAGCGGATATCGGCAACTGCGCAATTAGAACCATTCCGTGATTTTACCATAGATGTGAACCTGGATAAAACCTTCAATAAGAACTATTCGGAAACCTTTAAGGATACGAGTGGAACAGGAAATCACTTCTCGCATTTAAGTCCGTATATCAATGGCGGCTTCAATGTTTCCTATATTGCTTTTCAAACCTTGTTTGAAAAATATGATCCGAACAGAATTTCAGCAACCTTTTTGAAATTCCAGGATTACCGGCAAATACTTTCGAAGAGATTGGGTGAGCAAAACGCCTATAATAAACTGCAGGGCAATCCAACAGGTGCCGACGGCTATGCATTGGGTTATGGCCGGTATGCAGTGGATGTATTGGTGCCTGCTTTCCTGGCAGCTTATACAGGGCAGGATCCGGAAAAGATAAGCCTGATCAAACAACAGAATGCTAATCTCAAATCCAATCCGTTTAGCAGCATATTACCGAAGCCAAACTGGCGGATAGCGTATAATGGATTAAGCCGCATTCCCGGTTTTGATAAAATATTTACGAACTTCTCTGTAACACATGCCTATAATGCAAGTGTGGGGATGAACAGTTTTACCTCCGCCCTGCGTTACCAGGATGTATCCAGGTATAATTATCCTTCTTTTATTGATACCGTTTCCAATAACTATATTCCATATTTCCTGGTGCCGAATATTACCATTCAGGAACAATTTGCTCCATTGATCGGCATCGATATGAGCTTTACCAACCAGTTTAACCTGAAGTTTGATTATATCAAACAACGTCAGTTAAGCCTTAGTTTGATTGATTATCAATTGAGTGAAGTACGTTCCACCGAATATACCTTTGGTGCCGGTTATCGCAAGCGTGGATTAAGACTGCCCTTCAAACTGCCTTTCTCCAAATCGGATAGTAAGAAGCTGGACAATGAAATTAATTTCCGCATGGACTTCCGCGTAAGGGACAACGTAAGTTCCAACAGCCGCCTTGATCAAAACAGTTCCTTCGCCACTAATGGCAGCAAGGAAATTACTATCAGTCCAACAATAGATTACTACATCAGCAACCGGGTAAATCTTAAATTCTACTTTGACCAAAGAAGGGTGAATCCATACATATCCTCTTCCGCGCCTACGGTGGATACGCGGGCGGGTGTTCAGGTGAGGATTTCGCTGGCGCAGTAGAGACGCAATGCTTTGCGTCTTAGCTGGTGCAACAGAGGAGGAAGCAAAGAATAATTATTAGTAGGATAGATTGTTATTAATATATCGTACAGCTTCGTTAAGTTGACCAGAATACACAGATTGAGATTCTGAATGAGGTGCGATATTTCAAGTGTTCGTTTCCCATCTTTCATTCATTGCTGTAAAATTTCATAAATTCGTTTAAATAAACCAGTAGAATATGGCAGTTCCTATCGATTATAAAAATCATATTGAATCTAATCCGTCTGTTATGTTGGGAAAGCCGGTAATTAAAGGAACCCGATTAACCGTAGAATTGATTTTACAAAAACTATCTGAAGGCGCATCTGCTGAGCAATTAATTGTTGCATATCCATCTTTACAGAAAAATGATATCCTTGCTGTTTTAGCCTATGCCTCAGACATGATTTCTACTGAAGCCATTCTTGATGCATGATTTTAGCCGACGAAAATATCCACTCTTTTACTATCAAAACCCTTCGGGAAAATGGGTTTACTGTTATTTCTGTTTCAGAACTACAAAAAGGTATAAAGGATGAAGAAATAATTCAGTGGGCTTTGGAAAAGAAATATACTGTGCTTACTGAGGATAAGGGTTTTGGAGAGTGGGTTTTTGCGCACCACATAAACAATTTAAGTGTTATCTTTTTAAGATACTCTTACGTTGATTTTCAAATTATTTCGCAAACGCTTACTCATTTTTTGCAAACTCAAAAGTTGGTACATCCGGTATTTGTAACCATGACAACAAAAAAGATTCGTGTCCGCCAGCTATAGCGGAATTTAAATACGGTTTAAGGTTTCCATTTTCCAAGAGGTAAGGCAAGTTTATTTATTCTTAATTACCATGTTATGAAATCCCAGTTTTGTATATTTTTAGTTTCTATTTTATTATTCTACTCCTGCTCAGTAAATAGTAGAATTAAAATAGAAAAAACAGATATTGAATTATTAAAAGAATTAGCCTTTTGCCAATGTTTAGAACACTCTCTGGAAACTTTCAGTACGTTAGATACTTTGGAAACAGGTAGGGGAGAAGTTTTGAATCTAATGGACTCTAAGGGGTTATTTCCCAATATTGTACAACCAATTTTTGATAGCTTAGCTTTTTTAATTGTTGCAGAGCAAATAAAGGCAAAAAATGATACCCTTTATAAGCACGAATCAGCAAGAGGAAGGACTTCTTATACTTTAGCTTGCCTGGATTTTTATAATTCCAAAAAATTAGATTCATTGGTAAGATCTTTTCCAAAAAAGGATTATAAAATTGAATGGGATAAATGAATTTATGTTTGTAAAGTACTACATCATTAAACGGGTAAATCTTAAATTTTATTTCGATCAGAGAAGGGTGAATCCATACATATCCTCTTCCGCGCCTACAGTGGATACACGGGCAGGTGTGCAGGTGAGGATTTCGCTGGCGCAATAGGGGAATATTATTTCTATCTAGAGGCAGTTTAAATAATTGTGTAGGGAGTTTCTATTTTTACCTTAAGGTTTAAGAGTAGAATGGTGCGTGGAGGACACGAACCACGGAGCAGGTTCATTGTTTAAATTTATTTTGGTTGATTTTGTGAGAAGCTATTGCAGGACAAAACACTATTTGAAATCCTTAGTTTGGAAATTAATGACAGGTATTAGTGTAATTATTTAGCATACTACGGATAGAAGTGAGGACACCAAACGAAAAAAATATTTGTCCTGTTCGTTGTTTTTTTTGACAATAAAATAGCCGGCAAAGCCGGCTAAATTGCAAAATGGGTTAAACTATAAATCCGGATGATTTTTTAATCGGGGATTATAGAATTTCATTTAATAAATGTATGTGATCCTATTACCATTTTGATCATAATAATAAGCTGTATTATTGGTAGACAATATTCTGAAAATCTTCTCAATAGTAGAAGGTCTCTCAATTTGTATGTACTGTGTTGGCGTAACATGATCTCTTTTAAAAATCTTGTCCCAAATGGTTCCTGGTAATTGTTGTTTAGTTACAACTGTACGGGTATCCCGACGTTCTCCATTTGCATGATAAACAGCTGTGGATCTCCATATTCCATTATTAAAAGTCGCAGTATAATCACCTTTGTATTTACTCCAGGAAATATTTCTAGCTCCGGGATAATCTCTTAATAAAGCGGCTATGACTTTTTTTGGTTGGTGATTAGAATATTTTGCAGGTGTTGAATTCCCATATTCCCAGCTTTTTTCATTTTCACTGTTTCTGTCATTGTTTCTGTCATTGTTTCTGTCATTTTTCTGCTTTGAATTACTAATGTTATCATCATTTTTGTGTTTACCTTTTGCTTTCCCGCGGCTATTTCCCTGAGCTAAACTGGTAGCAGAGATTAATAATAATATCAAAAAGAAGTTTAAATGTTTCATGAGTTAGATTTTTAATGTGAAATATAAATTAATAAAGTGAAGAATCATGCCAATTGGAACGCAAGTCAGGATTCTGTGATAAAGACTATAGAATTTGAACATAGTTTAACAAGACACATAATGCTATTGTGGCTAGAAGAAGAAATATAAAAATTAAAAATTCAGTTTACGAACTGTAGATTCCGATCCATGTTGACCCACCGTTCCGATTTATCTTGACCCACCATTCCGGTGATGTTGACCCACCTAAATCATGAACAAAATTATCAGATACTTGATTTAAGATTTTAAATTATTCCGGGATGTTGACCCACCTGTTATCGTAAATTATTTTTATCCTGATTTTTAATAGTTGCGACATTCCGGCATGTTCACCCACCTGATTAAAAACGGATTATTTAGCATCTATCATTTTATTCCGAGATGTTGACCCGCCTTGCAGCCAATAATTGTTTGAAGCTTTTGATATTTTTTTGCCCTTAAAAAAGAAGAGCAATGGCACAAAAACCGATAACAATGGAGCAATTAAAACAAATTTTGCAACTCAAAAATGATGGCATAGGTATACGTGAGATAGTCAGACGAAATGGTATTAGCCGCAATAGCGTACGTAAATATCTTTTACAGCTTGATGATCATACCGAAAATTTATCCGGAAAATCCCTCATTTAATTTTATCACCGCTTTTCTCAAAGCAGGGAAAGAAGATTGAAGTTGAAAAATGCACAATGTTAATTGTTAGCAGGTCAGCCCCACTTGCACAGTAACCGATGTTTGCTACGTTTTATTTTTCTATTAAATCACTAAGTTTTACTTGTTTCTCTAAATTTGGTCTCCACTTCTCTTGATTTGACATGGTATCGCATATCTTCTCTTGAAAATAGACTTGAAACCAAATTTTTTTCTGAAAATCACCTATTTTATTAAATACTTTTTCAGAATGTATCATAAGTTTCATTATGAACTCATCTTTAGGCTCACGATGATTATTAATTACTTGACTTAATAATACAGGGGTAATGTTAATATCATTAGCAAACTCATTACGCTTTGAGTATATAGAATCAATGTATAATTTTAAGAAATAAGTAAAATGATTGTGGTTATCGTAAACTGGTTGCTTAAGATAATTTTCCATTTTTAATTTTACCTGTAAAAGTTTTGCACGCATTATTTGTTCTTTGGAAAGATTTTTCATTCTATCTAGCCGTGCCTGCATCAGCTTAACAGATTCAGATTCTTTTTCCTTATTGGAATGATATCGTGAGTCTACGCCATATTCAACATCTTCAGTCATATTATTATTTCTATTTTCCATCGTCATATTGATTTATTAAGTTCAAAATTTCCGGAACTTCTAAGCTTAAAGTTATTCCAGTTGTATTCATATTATACTTGTCAATATAGTGTTGTGCAATTAGAGTTTTAGGTCTAAGTGAAATACAAGCTAATTCTCCGAATTCCTCAACTGCTAATTTTGAAACATAAGCAATTAAATTTCCAGCAATTTTATCATACACTTTATCTTTTCCTTTATTTTCTCTTGAAACTGTAAGTAATCTGATATGGATTCTCCATTCTGTTGGAATTCTTTCCACTGATATAACACCTAATATTTCTTCACTACCATCCCTAATTAATTTATATACCTCTTGTTCTTTTTCTTCTTTCCAGTCAAAAAAATATCTAGCTTTTTTTAATGATTTGTAGTCAATATCTTCTACAGGTAAAATCTCTACAGTATACTCTTTTAATGTTGAAATTTCAGTAATTTTCACTTGACAAAGCTATCGAAAGTTTCCAATAAATGGAAACTTTAATTGTTATTGTTTCTATGTGGTGTAAAATGATGTGGCTGTGGGAAATTGTAGCTAGCGGAAGGGTTTGCTGCTGTGTTGGTTTTTATTGCTCGTCCATCTTTTGTAAATACAGCTTACCTATTTTTGGTAGTTAACATTATTCCCAAAGTTTTTTCTCCAACACAGCAATGATTTTTGGAAAGAGGATATTTGATTATAATGGATGATCATGTTTGATTATTATATTCTCCATGGTTGAATGATGAAGTAAAAACCTACCTACCCACGCCTTTCCCTATCCAAAACCTCCACTGTTTTTTGATATAACCTGGCGGCTTCTTCGGGTGTGGCGCCTATGCACAAGACCCCTAACTTCCCATACTGAGATAAAGCGCCGATCATATGAAAGATCACCCCTTCCTGGATACTTCCGTCATACAATAAATCGTTCGCCGTAGATA
>JBBSUB010000104.1:0-14518 GCA_038235345.1 Chitinophagales bacterium | reverse complement strand
GGTATGAAATTAGTTAAAAACGCCGAAAGGCGTTTTTGTGTCCCTTATCTACCGGAAAAATATTTTTTCAATCAGGTCTCAAACACAAGCACAGTAAGGGTTTTAATTAATCCCTGAATTGCTGTTGCATCCCAGTCATCCAGAATATGTAATTTTTATAGCCTAAATTCCTCCCACAGGTTTCTACATCCGTCCGCTTGTTTTCATTGACCATTTATGACCGAAACAATTAGCATATTACTTTCAACGCTGCCTTCATGTAGCCCAGAGCATAAGCCATACCCGCATGCCATGGAGCTTCACAAGTCATTTGTGGCGTATGATCAGGAATTAAGACACCTTCAAAATTTTCAGCTTTAAGGATTTTGAGTATTTTAATCATATCAATATCCCCTTCATCTAAAAAGACTTCTTTGTAAAACGGTACTTTACCCTTTACATTACGAAAGTGGATATAAGCTATATCACTGGCATATTCTTTGGTTGCCGCGTAAACATCGCCTTCAGTCATTTCAGCAATTGACCCCAAACAAAATTCCAAAGCATTGCTTTTACTGGGCATTATATTTAATAATTTCCGGTACAAGCCTGGCTGATAAACGAGCCTGGGAGTGCGTCTAACCACAGGCATCGGTGGGTCATCCGGATGTGCAGCCAGCTTTACCCCAGCTTCTTCAGCAACAGGAATTAGTTCATTTAAAAAATAGTTTAGTCTTTGCCAAAGTTGATCGTTAGAGACATCAGGAAGAAGGCCTGGCGATGCGTTGGTATCATAAATCATATTCCATACCATTCCATTCGGTAACGCGCGAGCATCCACACCATTCATCCCTACTGATTGCGCATTTCCCCGGGCACAATTATCTATGGTTCGGCTGCAAACTCCAGCCAGGCTAAAGTTATATCCAAATATTGGAATACCGGCTGCCCCGACATTACGGATAATTTTCTTTAATCCCTCTATCTGCTGTTTCTTTTTAGGGCCGTTCAATAATACATCATACCAATGGGCAGGGTCGAAATTCTCAATAGCCTCCAATACCAGGCCCGCGTCATTAATTTCTTTTTTAAGTGAAATCAGTTCTTCGGCGGTCCATAATTTCTCCGGATCGCCAGCCACTCCCCACCCCGTATCATCGCCGATAGGCTGATTATTTTTATTGGTTTGATTTCCTTTATTAAAATAGTCCACCAGATGTACGACAATATGCGTACAACCACATTGTCTAGCAAAATCATAATAGTCTTTCTTGAGCATGTGGCGATAAAGCCCGAGTCCTAATTTCATTGTATTAAAAATTATAGGTACTAACTAATTCTTATGGTAATTTTTATAAATGAATGAAAAGTTATTTATTTTATTTTTTTAAAACCCTATTGAATTTCCTCCATCAACCGGTAAACAAACGCCGGTAATAAAATCAGCCGCATCAGAGGCTAAAAAGGTAACAGCTTTTCCAATATCGGCAGGGGTACCAAAACGGCCTGCCGGTGTCCGGCTCAAAATCTTTTTTTCACGGTCGGGATCCTTTCTCATAATATCCCAAAACATTTCGGATTCAATAAAGCCTGGTGCGATAGAATTAAAACGGATTCCCAAATGAGAATACTCAGAAGCAAGTGTTCTCGTAAGTCCTGTTAATGCTGATTTAGAGCTGCTATAAGCAACCACTTGTGGCAATCCATAAAGGGCTGACATCGAACTGATATTAATGATGGAACCTTTCTTCCGGGGAATCATTAATTTAAGTACTTCGCGGGTGAGTGCAAATACTGAATTGATATTAGTATCCATTACTGATTGAAATTCTTCATCAGTAGTTTCAATAGAATTTTTTTTACAGTGCATGCCGGCATTATTAATGAGTATCGAGATGGGGCCTATATTGTTTTCAATATCAGCAATCAAGCCTCTATGTTTTTCTTTCTCTGTAACATCGTTAACATACATAAAACAATTAGCCCCCAACTTATTTTTAGAGATAAGAAGCTTATCTTCCGACCTCCCGGTAATCACTACTTTGGCCCCGGCCAATATCATCTGCTCCGCAATTCCAAAACCTATTCCACTTCCGCCGCCGGTAATCAGCGCTATCTTGTTGTTCAAATTGAAAATGTCATTCATATACATTAGGTTTTATTTCATAAGTTGAAGGCAGAATATCTTATATATTCCCCGATACCCGATTCCATTTTTATATTTGAACAGGAGCTGTTTTAGGAATAAAAATTTTAATGATCAACCAATTCAGAATATACACTACAGAAGCAATAACAAAAATTATCGTATAGCTATTGGTAACCTGCAATACCAAACCCACAAAAGATGCGGACAAAGCCCCACCAACAGCGCCGGCAAATCCGCTAAGCCCCATCATAGACCCGACATTTTTTTTAGGATAAATGTCAGAAATAATGGCAAAAAGATTAGATGCCCAACTTTGATGCCCGGCGGCGGCAATTGCTATAAGAGATACCAGCACCCAAAGATTATTGGTTTGCGAAATCAACATTAACGGAAGAACCAATATAGCGCTCAGCAAAATAGTCGTTTTCCTGGCAAAATCTATACTTCTTCCTGATTTGATGAATTCAGAAGAAATCCAACCTCCGCCAATACCTCCAATACTTGACACCGCATAAATAATAATGAGCGGCAACACCAACTCCTGAATGTTTATGCCCTCAGTTTTAAAAAGAAAATCAGGTATCCAAAAAAGAAAGAACCACCAAACCCAGTCAGAAATAAATCGTGTGGCGCATATTGCAATAGTTTGCTTGTATTTAAAAAGTTGCGACCAGAGTATGTCTTTTGGGTTATTAATATAAAGATTATCCGAATCCCCCTCATGGATGTAATCAAATTCCTTTTTGCTTAATTTTTTTTGTTTTGTTGGATGTTGATAAAAAAGAATCCAGAAGATAACCCAAATGAAACCAAGCGCACCTGTTATAATAAAAGCCAAACGCCAATGGAAAGCAACGGTAATACCTGAAACTATAATTGGAGCTAAGATTGCACCTACTGTGGATCCGGAATTAAATAATCCTATAGCAAATGCTCTTTCTTTTGGAGGAAACCATTCAGAAACACTTTTTACCGCAGCGGGAAAATTAGCGGACTCTCCCAGGCCTAGAAAAAAACGAGCTGCCATAAAACTAATCACTCCCCTTGCTGCTGCGTGAGCCATACCGGCAATGCTCCATACAACTACTGCCCACAAATATCCTACTCTGGTACCAAACTTATCCAAAAAGCGGCCTGTTGCTAACAGGCCTATAGCATAAGCGACCTGAAATGCAGTAACGATGAAACCATAATCAGCGTCACTCCATCCGAGATCTTCTGCAATAAAAGGTTTCAAAATTCCTACAACCTGGCGATCAATATAATTAATAGTAGTTGCAAAGAAGAGTAATGCAACTATGTTCCAGCGAGACCTTCCCGATTTATGGATAGTATTGATCATTCCGGCTTTTTACATGATACCAAATTTTTGAAAGGCATCAACAGAACTCATTCCATCGCTCTGTAAAGTTTTCAGAACTAACTTTTCTTCATGTGCTTTCTTAAGTGCCCCCGTAAAAGCTTCTTCTTCGACTTCCTTAGGAATAACAAGCACGCCATCTCTGTCACCAAAAATGATATCTCCAGGTGATATCCGAATATGGTCCCATTCAATTGCAACCCTGTAATCGATCACTTTTCCACGAGGTCCCTGATCCTGCGCATACGTTCCTAATGAAAAGGTGGGGAATTTTAAATCAAGGACTTGATTGGTATCCCGCGAAAAGCCATTCACTATGGCACCAGCGGCATTCAGTTTCATAGCCCGAACACTCATGAGTCCGCCCCAAAGAGCGTATTTTGGAGAAGATCCAGTACATATATAAACCTCGTTTTCTTTTAAACTATCCAATGCCTTAAACATTAGTCCGAATGGTTTTTGCATGAGTAGATTATTAGAACCCTCAGTCACTTCATCAAAAACATCGGCTTCCAAAACTGGCATTGCTCTCCCAATTATTACCATTTTAGGATCGAGCGGTTTAAGCTGCTGTGGTAAAAATTGATGTAGAAAGCCGAGCTTATCTAACACATCTCCTACTAAAGCAGTAAAAAGATCCTGTTTAGCCAGGATAAACAATTCCTTATCATTTTTCCAGATTGGCATAAGTATTCTTATTGTCTAATTGTGGTGATTGTTAGTTTTCAAAAATCCAGATGTCCAATCTTATTGGATAGGTTTAGTAATTAAACTTGTGAGAGTTATTGCAGCACGTGGATCAAATGGAAGGCTTTTAGAAATCATAAGATCACAAATAATTAAGTGCCCCCAATCTCGCCTTACTGCAAAAACCGGATAACTGATTTTTGATTCATAAATGTCTTTAAGATTCCCTCCGGTCCAATAAAAGTGGGGTGATAAAAACCTTCCTATTGGAATAACGCTTTTATTTTCGATGTCAATTTTATGACCTGCAGTACATGCAAGTGCCGGAAGGCCCTGTCCTTGCATCCACCATTTCCAATCCATTGCATCTAACCCATCAAACAGAGGCAGATTATTTTCCCATCCCAACATTTCCACAAATTCACCTTTAACTTTCACCACCGGATCCTTAGAATGTAGTCCATCATCATACATATAATCCTCTATCACTCGTGTAGATGAATCGGTTTTAGTTAAACTCTGTTTTAAATAAACATCTTCGCAGAGTCTTCTTGCTGCCGCGCCTTGTTCCAAAACAATAATGCGTCCACCAAATTTTAAAGCAGCCCTGGCTTGTTGAAGTTGGATATTGGTTGCACTTGGCCCTAGTATAACAACATCTGCCATACTTTTAGTGTTATTCAAATTGATCATTTTTGACCCCATTGATTGTAATTGAGAAAGAATGGCATTGTTACAACCTGCTTGTGCAATCGTAAGGTTTTTGTAGTTACCCAAAATTTGCAAGCGTGATGCAACGCGAATCGGATAAGTGTTAAATGATACTTGTTTACCTTCTTTGTTTATTAAGCGAAACGACATCGAAGCATTCACGACAGATTGATGAATGGTTTTGATATGAGGAATAACCCAGGAAAACGGATAGCCATGTACGTCAAAATAATTCACATTACCCAGGTACATTTTTTTTGTCAAAATTACTTTGCCTGAAGAGTCATTTATCTCAGCTACTAAAGTCAATCCATTTAGATTTTTAAATTTACTATCATCATTCACTACATAAATAGTTGAATTAATTTTATCGCCTGTGAAAAAGACACGCTGCGGTGTTCCCAGGGCTACCAGAACAGGTTGAAAAGCCTCTTTAACTGCGTAATAAACAGGAAAAGGTTTCCATTGGTTGGCGGGTTGTGATAAAGCATGTTGAATCCAGGTAACATTGGCAAATAACAGGAACCCGGCAGTAGGTAATTTTTTCCGGCTGTAACGAAGTTTTTCCGATTTCATTTTTGCTTCTGAGCGAATGTGCTCCTGGTAGTAAGAGGGATCATTTCCAAAAACACCCAGGTCACCAACCCAGGCTTGTGCAGAATATAATCCGACATAGTTGGGATGTACTTTCCCATTATCAGTAGATGAATAAGGGATTGCACATTCTTCATTTAAAAAAGGGCGGTCATCCTGAAGTGTAAGTCCCCGCATTGGTTTGGTGTAATCGTTTACATAGGAAGAAGACTCATACCATCCCCAGTAAGAATGTACATCCTCTATATCTGCAATATCCTGATAATCGGGATCCCCGGAAGTTTGAATAATAGGCCGACTGGGATCCAGTTTGCGCATGGCATCAATGATGTCTTTAAATATAGCCAGCTTCTCAGGATTTTTAGCATCGCCCTGCAAACCTTCGTTAGAAACTGCGTAAAAAAATATGCTTGGATGGTTACGATATTGCTTTACACTTTCTAATTGCTCTTTCTTCCAATGTTCCAATATAGATTCAGGAGGGGGTGGGGCTTTAGACATAAGCGCCCAGGGGCGTACTCCTTCAGAGCTTACTCCTACTCCAATTTTATCGGCAGCTTTATACCACATATTATTCCAGGGATTGGTGCCGGTTCTTGTTACCATTTCATTTCCATCATGCATAAATTGCAGAAAATGATGTGCAACCATAGAATCATTGGATTTGTAGCCATAAGGTGGCATACCGGCCCCCCTTATCCAATATGGTTTCTCATTTAGATAAATCTGTTGGCCTTTTACAGATACCGTTCTATAGCCTACCTGATCCGACCAAATGTCAACTATTTGATTTTTATTATTAATCCACTGCACTTCGAGGGTATATAAGTTAGGGTCATCAGGTGTCCACAACCTAGGATTTAACCCATTTTTATCAATAAGAATTTCTTTAGTTCCCCCCGGATCTATATTGATATTTTGTTGTAATGAATCCTTTAAAAGCAGATCGCCATTTTTATAATTTTTAACAGAATAGGCAATCTTTCCATCAATCTGCCTACTGCCGGGGTTTTCAATCGTGAACTCTATCCGATGCCCATGTAAAGAAGGATTAAAAAAAATATCTTTAATTCGTCCCCCCGCTTGTGATATTTTTAAATTAACCGGCTGCCATATTCCCATAAACTTAGCCCGTGGGCCGTTGCCAAAACCACCAAACATTCCGGCATTTAATGATGAGAGCATATCCCTGGTAACAGGCACAGTTACTGCAACGGAAACCACCTGGTCTCCATTTTTGGATTTACTGCCCCGTTCTACATAAACCAATAATGTATTTTCACCTTCCCAATTGATATAAGGAGTGAGGCGACAAGTAAATGATCCAAACATTCCCAGATGGCCGCCAACATAACTGCCGTTACAATATACCCTGGAAATCATTGCGACTCCTTCAAAATTAATAGATACTTCCGGCCGTTCTCTTCCGCTTACATCATCCAACACAAAATCTTTTCGATACAACCCGGACAGGACACGTTTTGCATCGAAAGGAAAGGAAGCCATGCGCTGATCCTCCTGCCGCTCAAAGTCAGCAGAAACATTAGGAAGCCACCAGGAAACATGATTTAAAAATTGCGGCACTTTTATTTCAAACGATTTTTTACTTGAAACATCTGCATTTTTTACTAAAGAATCAATAGCAGGAATAGACATCGAAACATCCGTAGAATCATACCTAATTGGATAAAACAGCCAAGATCCATTTAAAGATATTTCCTGTATAGCCTGCCCGTTATTAATGTGCAATGGGGTTATTTCCTGAGCGTAAACAGGAATTCTGAATAAAATAATAATAATGCAAATACTAATAGAAAATCTTGAAAGATTACTCATTTTCAGGTTCTTTATAAATATCACAATTTTATCGGATTTTACTTTATTGGGAAAGTTAGTTTATCTAATTATAACCTGAGTTTTGTTTTAATTCCGGAGTAGCATCAATAGCTGTTTGGGGAATTGGAAACAAAGAATTATAAGATTGAATCGTTTTAGCGATCTGGTAATAAAACTTTGGTTCGTTCAGGCTATATTTAAGAGTCCTTGAATACCATAAGTCCAGACGATTAAGTGTCAACCTTCTCGGCTCTTCTATAATAAGTTCGCGAGCTCTCTCATCTAATATATAATCAATATTCACATCCGCTGCATTGACTGTTGATGCATGAGACCTGGACCGAACTATATTAAGATCGTCAGCTGCTTTCTGTAATTGATTTAAGCCCATATAGGCCTCTGCCCTCAATAGGTAAGCCTCAGCTAACCGGTACACAATAAATTTTTGATTTGGAGTAACGCTTCCCCCAATATTAGTGATCACTCCTTCTACTTTTCGAAACATAGGATAAATAAAGTAAAGTGTATCAACTAATCCCGGCGCATTGAAATCTATTTTTTGTGTAAAGTAGCTGGTTGCCGGATTATTATAATACCAGTCCCTGCGAATGTTCCATTTAGAATTCCGCATATCATTACCTCCACTTGACCAAATATAATAATTGGCATAATTGGTAGTCCTAACGAAGGCAACCGGACGCCCCCCAAGAGAATCAGATACTAGCATTCCTCTTTTGCCATCAGGCGCAGTAAGATTTTGATAAAAAGGCCCCCAGGACCGAGATAATCCTTGAGTGCCAGATGGCACTGGAGCTCCTCCCGGAACATTAAAGGCATTTTGTAATACCCAAATACTTTCCATATTACCTCCACTTCGATTGGCATTATTTTCCCAGAAAAGATCGGAATAAGAATCTCCGCCACCTGCCGGAAAATGGCCGCTATGATTAGGGTCACTACCAAAGCGCTGAGTCATCAGACGGTAATATCCTGAATTGATAATTCGTGAAGTGCTTATGACAGCGGAATCCGGCATCTTCATTTCTAAATAAACAGTTGACAGAAGCATG
Organism: Chitinophagales bacterium; assembly: GCA_038235345.1. Lineage (GTDB taxonomy): Bacteria > Bacteroidota > Bacteroidia > Chitinophagales > Chitinophagaceae > Ginsengibacter. The sequence goes on along the minus strand of JBBSUB010000104.1, from coordinate 6,132 downwards.
TCAGCCGCTGCAGTGGTAAGTACACCATCACTTACCTGGCTCGGGTTAATGGCTAAATATCGCGAAGCAAATTCCAGGTCTTTTTTAACCAAGGCAAGCACACTGGTTTTGGCGGTTCTGGTGAAATTAAATTGAGGTGTAATGATCTCATGCTCAATTAAAGGAACATCACCATATATATTTACCAAAGTATAATAGGCATATGCTCTGAAAAATTTTGCCTGTGCTACGATTTTGTTTTTTTCAGCATCAGCAGTCCAAACTGCTGCGGGCAAATCCGCCCTGTCTATTATAGTATTTGCTCTTGGAATTAAAGTAGTATAGCATTTATCCCAAAAATATTTGGCTGCTTCATGATTTGAATTGAATAAATTATAATCAACCAAAAATCCCGGCCGGATAGTCTGACCGGTTGTGGCTTCATCTGTGCCGATTCTTAAATAGTCTCTCATATAAAAACCTGAGCCTGCTATATCGCCCGAAATAAAATTCCTTGAATCTGCATATAAGGTATTTACAGAAAGCTGAAAGGTTTTTGCATTGGTATAAGCATTTTCAGAACTGAAAAAATCTTGGGGTTTTTCATCTAATAAACTTTTCTTACAAGAGGTGCCAATTATTATAAGCGTCAATACAATCAACACGTCGGTATTCAAAATGAAATATTTCTTTTTCATAATATTATTATTTTATAAGCTAATATTTATACCTGCAATGATCGATTTCATAGTTGGAAACTGGCCTAGTCCTGATTGAGAAGATTCCGGGTCCCAACCTTGCCATTTTGTAAAAAGAAAAGGATTTTTGGAACTGAGATATAATTTCAGACTATTCAATTTTATGCGATCAAGCAAGTGCTGAGGAAAATTATAAGATAACGAGATATCCTGTATCCTCACAAAGGTGGTACTCTGTAAAAACGGGAAGTTATAAGCGCTTTGGTAATCTATTGCAGGGTGTACATCACTTGGATTGTCAGGTGTCCACCAATTAATATAAGCACTTCTTACTCTATAAGCAAGGCCTGCAGCGGGGTTCAGAAGCGCATCATTATTGCGCACTCCACCAATGGAACCACTTATTTGTGCATAAAGAGAGAATTCTTTATACCTTATTGTATTACTAAAACCAAAAGTAAAATCAGGTTTGTCGTAACCAAGAATTCTTCGATCGCCATTTGCAGTAATTACACCATCCTTATCCAGATCCTTTAAACGTACATCGCCTGCTTTGAATCCGTTTGGCATACTGAGGGAATCATTAATTTGCCAAATACCATCTGGCACATAACTATAATAAGCGCCTAACGATTTACCAATGAACCAACTATTGGCAATATCATCTGTTTCTTTTCCATTAACATCCCTGGTGCCATACAGATGAACAATGCTGTTTTTGTTGTGGGCAAAATTTATCCCCATCTCCCATTCAAAATTCCTGTTTTTAACATTAACGGTATTCAAGTTAATCTCAATTCCTTTATTACTTACCTCACCTAAATTGGATAAGAAACTGCTAAAGCCATTTAATGTAGGAATACGCCTGTTGAGAAGAAGATCTTTGGTTTTAGAATTATAATAATTTATAGCGCCGGATATTCTACTTTTAAATAATTCAAAGTCAGCTCCATAGTTAGTTGCATAGGTACTTTCCCATTTGAGGTTTGGATTTCCGAGAGAAGTCTTGGCAAGCCCGTAGGCCGTAGTAGTACCGTCATAGGTATAATTATAGGCATTATTGGTTGATACTACGCTTAATGAGCCGTATCGGTTGATACCTTGATTTCCATTAGCTCCATAAGAAAGTCTTAGCTTAAGGAAGTTAACGGCGTTATTGTTTTTCATAAATTCTTCCTGCGAGATGACCCATGCTACGGCGGCAGAAGGGAAAAAAGCATACTTGCTGCTTTCACTAAAAACTGATGCTCCATCTTTCCTTCCAGTTAGAGTAAGTAAGTATCGTCCTTTATATTTATAATTAGCTCTGGCCATCATTGCTATGGCATGATAATCAGAATAGGAAGCATTCGTAGCCTGATTAGCTCCAAGGCTCAGACTGTAAAAATTTAGAACATCAGTAGGGAAAGTGTTCGCGTTTGCTGACAACCCGTTGGAAGTTGCCAGGTTGTAATCGTATAGCAGCGTAACATCTAAATTATGATTTGTGGCAAACGTATGGTTGTATTTTAACAGATTTTGCAGATACATATCTTGTGTTTCTGAATAACCATCGCCCGCACTTGCCACCCGGTTTACTCCACCTGCATTAAAGGATGGGACAAAGGAATAATTCTTTGAAGAGATAAGATTGTTAGAATAGGTAAATCTATAGGTTAATCCGTCAATAAATGGAATAGCAACTTCTCCATAGAAAATACCAAACAGATTCTTCCGTTGATTAATATTACTGTTAAGCGTTGGCAATAAGGGGTTACTTACAAAATTATCCGTCATAGGAAATGGGTTAAGGACTTTTTTTGCCGAATCCAAATACCAGGTGGCATACGGGCTCAACCTACTTGCCTGTACCAGATCTGCCGGCGAGCCGGAATTATCAATAAACGTAAATGAAGAGTTAGTCCCGAATTTCAGCCAATTAGTTATGTGAGTTTCGAAGTTAATTCTTAATGCGGCTCTTTTAAATCGATCACCTACGACTTTTCCTTTTTGGTCTGTCCAGGTGCCCGCGATATAATAATTAGTTTTACCGGTGTTGGCGGAGATATTCATATTATAGTTTTGTGTGGGGGCTGACCGGGAAATCACATCAAAAGGTTCTAAGCTTTTGCCATTTTCAAAATTGTACACTTCAGCCGCATTGAGATATTTCTCAGGGTGAGAAATATCAGGTTGGGGTGCAACGCCACGGAATGCTAGTAATTTCTGATAATTTAATATTTTTTGGATGTACTGAGCAGGATTCTCCAGCTTTTCATTCATAAGAAAACTTTGATATCCAGAATATCCGTTCACTTGTATAGTTGGATTCGGTGATTTACCTTTTTTTGTCGATATTATTACTACTCCATTCGCAGCTCTTGACCCAAATATAGCTGTTGAACTTGCATCTCTCAATACGTTGAATGAAGCGATATCGTTTGGATTAATATCTGCCAGGCTACCGTCATAAATGACACCATCCACAACAATTAAAGCATTGTTGCTTGCAGTTATGGAGTTTTCACCTCTGATATTGATTGCTTGTCCCGAACCTGCACGGCCAGTAGCTGAAATACTCACCCCTGGAATTTTCCCTTGTAATGCCTGTGTAATATTTGTGTTGGGTAAATCCTCTAGTTTTGTATTATCCAGATTAAAAACAGCGCCGGTCACATCTTTTTTTGTTGCGGTCCCGTAACCTATCACAACAACTTCACCTAACGTATCAGAAGCAGGACTTAGGCTAATATCAATTTGATTGCTGTTGCCGACTACTACATCTTTTTTTCCCATACCCACATACGTAAATTCCAAAGTGGCGCCTTTATTTACTTTTATATTGTATCGCCCATCTCCATCACTTAAAACAACGATATTGGTACCCTTAATACCAATTGAAACGTCAATTAATGGCTTACCGTCTGAGTTCTTTATAATGCCATGAACTTCTTTCCCTGGTTGGGCATTAGTATTTACAGAGAATAATAAAAAAAGAAAAGTGAAACCAAATAATAACCACGACTTTTTCAGTTTTGAAGATTGTTGATTCGTTTTCATTTACATCTCGTTAATGATTAAAAAATATTTTTATTATAATAAGTACAAAAACAAATGGGTTTCTTAAAATTTATAATCCCAAATAGTTGTACGAAGATATTTGACTCCAGCACTTACGTCTAACATTTCCTTAACAGGAATTACAATTATTTTAATGGTTTCATCAAAAAATGATAGATAAAAGGAGAACATTCAGTTAAATACTTAAATATTATTGTAGTTTCAGTCTTTAAGTTTTAAGCATGAAAGCACATTTAATCGAAGTTGGAGTATATAAAGAACAATCATTTACTATAAAAAAAATTGAGCAGCATCACTTCGAGAGCCCATTCCATTTTCATGATCTATGCGAGATGAACTATGTCGTTGAAAGTTTTGGGAAAGCCATTGTTGGTGATAATATCTCCAATTTTTCTTCCGGCGATTTTGTTTTAATGAGTCCTAATCTCCCACATATTTGGTATAACGATCCCCTTTATTTTAAAAAGAACGATTTAGAACCTGCAAAGGCTATTGTAACCTACTTTAATCCTGATTTTCTTACGGGTCTCACTAACGACAGCCAATATAATTCACAGATAAAAAGCCTTCTCGAAAGAGCGAAAAGAGGTATGAGGTTTTTCGGAAATACAAGACAAAATGTAATAAGTAAATTGAACAATATTCTAAATAAGAAAGGACTCGAAAAAGTGATTAGTCTGCTTGAGATCATTAATATTTTGCTAGAATCAAAAGAATATGAAAACCTTGCTTCTATCGGTTATCAACACTCATTCAATGAAAAAGATACAGAAAGAATGAACAATGTTTATCAATACCTGATTAAAAATTTTACTGATGTCATATCCCTTGCACAAATCGCTTCTGTAGCAAGTCTCACTCCGCCAGCTTTTTGCAACTTTTTCAAAAAAAGGACACAAAAATCATTTTCAGAATTTTTAAATGAGTTGAGAGTAGGCCATGCGTGCAAGCTTTTACAAAACCAGGAACTAACTATCGCAGATGTTTGTTTTCAGTCAGGTTATCAAAATTTGACCAACTTCAACAATTTTTTTAAAAAAATTACTAAGACAACGCCCAGCCAATACAGGAAAGAACATAGTCGCTTAACATTACAAACACTTTAACCAATCACAGCCCGTTATAAACTGTTTAATTTCTTTCCATTAGACAGTGGATACAAATCTTAGCCAACTTCAACAAACAATTAATGACTATTAAAAGCAAGTTTCAATTACGAAAAAGAGTGCAAGCAGATGGAAAAGAGTTCTCATTAGCTTCATTGTTTCCATTCCTGCTTTTGCACTGCTTCGCCTCCCTGTTTATTCCTGCAATGGTTTGGCTGGTAACGCAAAACGAGCAGTGGCATTTCTTCGTCCTGCTGGGGGAATGTCACGAATGAAAAGAATGGATAGTTCTTTTCAATGTTGTATAAAAGATGGCAGTAGGCCTACCGCATACGTTGTTCAGAAGAAGTATGCAAACCACCCCGCTTGGGCGGGGAAGGCTCTGAAGGTGCTGTATTCAAAAGATATGGTGCTGAACGTTCAGGCAAAAGGTCCCGCTAAAAGCGGGATCAGGTACGTGTTAAGAAGCTGAACGAAAGTGAACCGACCGAAGACATGTCGAAAGGACTCCTCGTTGTTTAAAGTATTGAAGCCTCGGGTCAATATAGAGACTGTAGCAGTTATCTGTTTACCGGCTACAGAACAACCGGCATTAAGGCGGCAGAGCCTGCCCCGCTTTGATGCAGGGCTGTTGCGTTCTAAGTGACCATAATTTTGATTAAGCAAATATCATTAGAAAACCAGCCTCATTGCCTGTGCCATACTCTTATATTCATTTTTTCTTAAGATATTTATAGCAGTGTTTTTTGGGGAGAATTGCTCGTTCGTATTTTTGAAGCATCTTCTTCAAATGTTACATCTTTGACATAATGCAGGCTGTTATCTATTTCCCAATGCAACCTTATTCCTTCTGAATAGAAAAATGCATTTGATCGTCTACTGCTTATAAAATAAGCTAACTCTTCCCTTGTTTTACCCTTTTCTTTTTTCAAATGACTTTGATTCAATAACTAAAATTTTGTACAAGATTGTACTTTTAAGTGGGGCTGACGTCGCTTAACCAAATTAATTAATGACACTACCTGTCCCGTTCACGGGAACGATGTACCAATGAAAAATAAATGCCGGAAGCCAAATACAATAAACTGGTTTTAGATAACCAATGCCGTTAACTATTCGTGTAAAACGATTGTTTTTATTTCTTATTCAACAATAGTTCGGTAATATTTTAAGCAGCGATAGAACCAATATTCAAGCACTGGTTATAAAGCTTTTTTATTTTATTGCAATTCAGGTCAAGACCTAAGTTTGAAAAAATTGTTTCAGTCAAAAACTTATTGTAAAAATAG
>JBBSUB010000103.1:0-14526 GCA_038235345.1 Chitinophagales bacterium | reverse complement strand
TCGATTCCTTCGCCAGTCATTACTCCCTTCCTGGTAAAGGGGATTTGCTTTTTGCTCTCTTTTTGCCTCAATGATCAGAAGGCCATTTTCGCAGCGGGCATTTTCAGGTTGGTACCATTGAAATTCCTCATTACGCACGAAGCCATTTTCATAATTCCATTTCGTGGAATCGGGCTTGCCTTCTTTATTAAACTCATCTGACCAAACCAGCTCATACCCAATGGGAATATTCTTAGCCGGATGGGTTTTATGGTTACAGGAAAGTGCCATCGTGATCAACACAGATGAAACGAAAAAACAGATCCCTTTTGAGGATCTGTTTTTAATAGTAGCATACGATTTAGAACTTTTCATATTTTCAGGCATTTTTATGAAAGTAAATTTATTGACAATTTGGGTTTTGAGTCATATTCTTATTTGGATGTTTCCCGTTGATTTTCGAAGAAGAGAGTTTCACACTGGTTTACGCTGATGGCGTACACGCCGATTTACGGGGACCAAATCTGCACTGATCTGCGTAAAGTATCCGCGTCAATCTGCGAGAAGAATTTTAAAGGAAAGATGATTTTTAAAGAGTTTCTTGCAAATTTTCGCTGATGGAGTACACGCAGATTTTCGCAAATGAAGGAATATTATTTAAATAAACATTGTTTATTTAAAGGTAAAAACCTGGAAATTTTTATACAATGCCGATCTCGTAAACATATGTCTTAAACCAATCCTTCCTTCTGTAATATCTTTTGCCTGGGAAATATTCCAGGTATATAATTTAACGAGGCCCTCGCCTTTAATTTGAAAATACAATTTATCGTTTCTTTTAATGATCGTTATTTTATACGTTTTACCTGGTTTAAAAAGTTTTGTATCAAAAAAGGACGGCGCTATTTCGGTGGTAGTGTTAAAGACCGCCCCTGGTTCTACAGGGTATTTTCTTAGTCTGATATAATCCGGACCGACGTTCAGCGTGTCTCCATAGGCAGCGTAACTAATTTGAAGTGCATTCATATAATTGAAATAAGTATTCATATATGGAATGATTCGAAGGTCAGTCCATTCGCGGATGTCTTTCACATATCTACCGTGACCTATTCCAGTAGCCTGGATATAAATAATATTGACCCATTTATTCCAGGCATCTGTCCTGGTATATTCGTACGTAATTTTAATATCTCCTTTAAAAGATTTCTTTGTCCATAACACCGAATGACAGGCATGATCTCCATCTACCGGCCCTGCACTAAATAACATTCCCCTGGAAGAATTTTCAATACTTCCACGCACACCATCCACAAACCATTTTTTTTGCCAATTTCCTGTACCATTGTCGTCAAAACTAAGTTTCCAATTAAAGGATATATTTTCTTTTTCAAACCTATTCTCCTCCGATAAGAATTGCGCTCCTACACTCATAGAAGTGATCATTATAACTACATATAACACCGCTGATTTCATGAAGAATTTAAATTTTGAAATGAATGCAATATCAATGAAGGATCATCAATGATTTTTTGTTTTACGGATACAACTTTTCCATCTCTCTTCCCGTCGTGCTCATCCGGTGTTTTATGATCTGATTTTCCTCACCATAGGAACTGCCCCAATGTGGTTCAGAAAGACTTTTCTCCCAGGTGGATAATTTATCCAACAAAATTTTAACCACATCCGGATTCTTTTCCGCAAGATTATTTTTTTCGGAGATATCCTCATCCAAATTAAATAATAAAACGGGATCAGACTTTACCCGGATCAATTTCCATTTCCCTTCACGCACTGCCGCGGCTACTCCCCTTCTCCAGTAAAGGATTTCATGAGGAGCTGCTTTATTTTCATTGGTAATAAATGGTAAAAGATTCACGCCATCCAGTTTCTTACTTCCGGATTGTTTGGCTCCGGCAGCAGCTAAGAAAGTGGGTAGAATATCCAAAGAGATCACAGGCTGATCATAGGTGCTATTTTCAGGAACTTTATCTTTCCAATTCACGATCATGCCTACACGAATTCCACCTTCCCACTTGGAACCTTTCATTCCGCGAAGCGGGCCGTTATCAGAAAAATTAGTGGTCGCACCACCGTTATCATTCAGGAAAATAATGACTGTATTAGAGTCAAGGTTGTTTTGCTTTATCGCCTGGGTGAGCCTTCCGATATTTTCATCCAATGAGGCCATCATGGCGGCAGCGGCACGGCGACCAGAATCTTTAATGGACGGGAACTTTTCCAGTAAATCTTTTTTAGCATCCATAGGTGTATGCACGGCATTATAGGCCAGGTAAATAAAGAAAGGCTTGTCTTCCTTTTTCTCCATGTAAGAAATGGCCTTGTCTGTCCACATATCGGTTAGATAGGTGATTTTGTTTTCAGGAACGATATCTCTATTATCGAAAAGGGATTCTTCGCGGCCAGGTTTTTCTTTATACGCAAAGAAACTCCGATGACCACCTACAAAACCATAAAATTCATCAAAACCACGATTTAAAGGAAAATATTTTTCATTATCTCCAAGATGCCATTTCCCTATGGCCAGGGTCCGGTAACCGGCAGCTTTCATTTCATCCCCGATGGTTTTTTCTGCTGTATCCATTCCCATATCTTCCTTCGTAAAACCTTCTGCTGGTGCGCCGGACATATTATGTTCAAATCCAAAACGCTGTTGGTAACGACCGGTTAAAAGTCCCGCACGAGAAGGTGCGCATACCGAAGCAGAAACATACGCATTGGTAAATCGTACACCAGCTTTTGCGAGAGCATCAATATTCGGCGTAGGGATTTCTTTACCGCCATAACAACCAAAATCGGCATAGCCGGCATCATCAATTAAAATAAGAATGATGTTAGGTTTTGCTTCATTCTTCTGAACTGCTGTGTGGCTTTTCTGATTCGTTGCATCGCTACTTTGACAGGCACTTAACAAACACAAAAAATACGTATAGAAGAGGACGTTTTTAAAAGTAAACACCCGGCGGGATTTAAAAATAAAAACCGTATTGAATGATTTCATGTTGTAAGAAAAATGTCTACCAAGAGACCTGAACATACTCATAATTGATCCTTTTTATCATTTACCAATTTGAACCAATTCTACTTTGGATGCCAAACCATATTCGCATGGAATGGACAATTTTGTATTCCCGTTGGATAAAACAACTGCTTTTATTCTGCTTCCTTTATCGGAGGTTTTCCACTGTCCCTTAATCACTAATTCCACAACGGAAGGTTTTGAAGGTGTTTTATACCAGGTACGAGAATAAATACTGACTTCGGTACGTTTGCCATCTGCCGTTAAGGGACTATCATCCGGACCGGAATAAAACGCCAGATCGGGATCGGTGACAGATATATTGAGAAAACTATTCTTTTTCTGATACATGAGCAAGCAAGGCTTACTATTTGAAATTACCAGGGAATCCTGACTGTCCGGATTCATTTTAAATAATGCTGAGGCGGTTATTTGAGAAGGGTTATAATAAACAGTATGCGCTACACTATCCTGCCGTAATACTTTATAAACCGGCTCTTTACTTTTCATAGCCGCGACAAAATTCTGCATAACTGTCGGATTTGTCTCTACCATCATCGCATATTCATACGAATCATTTTGAGGAGCCTTGCCATGATCAAGCACCATCATGGCAATATCACCGCGGGTTTCCTTCGAATCTTTTTGATCCCTGGAGGTTTGTTCTCTTTTTGTTAATACCGCGTTTCGTTGATCCGGAAGGTAATAGCCGATTCCGCGATTGTCAATGACAGAAAGAGAATTCGTGGAGTTCCACTTTTGTTCAAACGGCCAGGCATTTTCTTTGGCAGAATTGATATAAAACGGGGTTTTTTTATCCTCTAAACTATTTTGAAACAAGGTCGTGTGGGTAGAATACCCAGAGATCGAATTGGTAATATTTGATCCAAGACAAACCACCAGGCTATCAAACATAAACCAGGATTTATTCGCCCTAAAACTACCCATATCGTATTTATCATGGCCATGCAATTTCATTGCAAATAAGCCCTGCCATTGGTTAAAATTCGTACCGCCGGCAAAGATTTCATCTGATAACAGCATTTCTTCCACGCCGCTAAAATCATCCACATTTAGAATATTTGCTCTTAATTTGTCTAAGGGAACATGCAGCGTGGTTGTACCCGGAATGTTGTTCCAATCCCAACCTTCATCTTTAAAATTACTGCCATCCTCTTTGGCTGTTTGCGGAAAAGTGACTTCCAGATGTCCATAGGTTAAGTAACGGCCATACATATTCGCACCGGGATAGGATTCATGCGTGGTAAAATACCGGTTATGCCCGCGAACGGTCAAAAGCCAATCGCTACGACGGTGAATACTCAGTAAACCATAATTAATGTCCCAATGACCGTGTGGATATGGCGCTGGTTCAATGCCCATTGCTTTAAATTCACGATCCCATTTATCGGTTTTGTCCTGAGTGATCCTTCTATAGATCCCTGCCATTTGACGATCGATGGAATCTTTTCCATCTGGTGTGCCTGCCAGGGCCATATAGCGATAAGCATTCGCCCCAATTTTCCAGGTTCCTGTCGGATGCCTGCCTGATACACTAATAGGCCATTTTAGAGGATTGGTATAATAGTGCATCTTCAACAAAACGTTTTTCAATTCTTCCTGCGATTGTTGTTTTACATGGAAGGAGGTTCTGCTGAGGGAATAAATTATCGGTGTAATTCCATCCAGTCCGCCTATGCCATAAGCAGGATACAAATTTCCATGATGCATGACAGAACCATCGGGTTTGAACGTGGCGTCAATGGAATAAACAGGCAGGATAGATTGAGAAAGCCAATTGGATAATTCCTGCATCTGACGCACCTTTTCGGGTGTATCATCCATTATGAGCACGGCAGAAAGCATACTTCCTAATAAAGTATTGAACACGTCAATATTGGAATCATTCATCTTTTCAGGAGGAATATGTGTGCGGCCCAAACCACTAAACCATGCCATCGTTTTAAACGTGCGGTCCAAAAGATGTTGCTGTTTTATAACCGGTTTCATCAATAGACAAGCAAGGTAAAATTCACGGAAATTATAGCCCAGATGATGCAATGCGCCCAGGCCGCTGCCTGCACTCCAGCCCTGATCATCCATGTGATCCAGCATGTCTATAAACATATTTGCTAACTGTTCTTTTTCGGATTTATTAGCAGAAACAGAATACACACCGGCTATATTCAACATCAATTCAGCATAGGACCAATTCGTGTACTTTTTAAAAGCACTTTTGACTACCTGGTCTTCCTCTCCCGGAAATAATTCAATATCATTCAACGAATAAACCGGCCTTCCGCTAATCATACCGTTCTTTCGGTGGATATTCCAAAATCGAAATTCCTTCTCCAGATCGTCGAATTTTATCTTTTTGTATTTCGCGTCTGAACGCATCAGATTTTTATACCTGTTCAAAATCGTTTTTAGATCTTCTTTATCCTTTGACGTCACTTCTGCGGGTAACGGCACATAATGTGGGTTGCGCGTAAACCAGTACAATGCTGCCAGTGTGCATTTGCCGCCTCATCAGCATGAATATTTACAAAAGGAACCTGCTCATCCCGCATAGGCGAGCGCGGATTCAATGTTATATTATATATCACCTGGTCAAAATACAAAGAACCTTTTTTGACGGAAACCGGCGCATGAATGGTTAAGTGATTCATTCCCGGGAGAGGTTTTCCTTCCATATCCCGGTGGTACATCACCCAGGCAGTCCGCCAACCTTTAAAGTTAAGATTGAAGGTAAATCTGCTGGCTTTTACGCCATCTTTGTCAAATTCAAAAAGTAGTTTATCATCAACAGGTTTCTCATTATAAATCCAAATAACAAAGGCACTTCTTGGATTACCGGCCACCGAGCCAAAAGCGGTATCCGTCATTTGAATGGAAGCATTCCGTTTTTCCCAATTCCATAATATGGATTCCTTGCCCGCTTTATAGTGTACAGTGCTCATGGAGATTTTGCTACGCACCGCCTTCCAACCGGAGGGAATGGATCCTTCGCAGATGTCCGTTATCTGTGCCGGAAGTATTTTTGCTACGAAGAGAAATCCAATTAAAAGAGAGATTGATAGAAAAGCTCTTTTTGAACGAAATAATTTAATCATAATGAATTCCCTTTTTAAAAAAATGATAGACGCTTAATTTTTCTGACCTAATTAATTACTATGACCTCTTGTGAGAATCAGTCAATGTATCCTTTTATACTTACCTGATCCGGTTTAGTATTATAAGCAAGTTTAGCCTTATTTATTAAACATTCATGCTTGTGGTCAATATATTTCTATGCAATCGTTCCCGATAAGCGGTCTATGTTTTTGGGAAAAATAATTAAGATCATCAGAATTAAATAAGGGTGATTCTTTCTGTCATTTTATCCATATCCTTTATTTATTTTACCTGAATTTGGAGTCTTTTATCTCATCAATTGGCAAGGGTTTTAACTGGATTGCAATGTGCTATAATTGAACTGCAAAGGTTTCAACTTAACTGCCATGGATTTTAATTGAATTGCCAGGAGTTTTAACACGTGGATATATTGAAAAACTTTACCGGGCTATAGCCCAAAGTTGAATTCTTAATATTAATAGAGTTGATTTAATTTTTAATAAAATGGGAGAAGGACAAGACCGAAAGAGTAAAACCCAAAAAATTTGGTCTCAAAGCCCCTTAAAATTATTTCATTAAACCACAGGCTCAAGCCATGTGGCAATTCAGAGGAAAAAAGCTGTCCTTATGAATTGCCTCCAGCTTTAGTTGGGGGAAATTAAAAACAGGATCTCCGGGCTTCAGCCCAAATTCATGATTTAATTTACATTATTTTGATTTCCCGGATTAATAATTAGAAAGTATTTTCTAATTATTAAACTCCTGGTAATCTGTATAATAATAAATTGCCGGCTTTTACATGCCGGCAACTTTCTATTTAATTTAATCAGAGCCTGCCCCCAGGCCTCTCTCCCCAAGGAGAGCGGAGATATTTAGGAAATTATATCCAGCTCCTCCTGTTTATGATGAATTGGTATTTGTGACAGATCCTTTTCTTCCCACTTTGCTACGATCAGTGAAACTGTTGCATCTCCGGTTACGTTGATCACTGTGCGGCACATATCCAAAATACGATCTACAGGTAGAATAATGGCTATCCACATGGGATTCAGCCCTACAGAATTCAATACAATCATCAAGAGTATTAACCCGGCACCCGGCACCGCTGCTGCGCCGATAGATGCAAGTGTGGCTGTTCCTACAATGCCAATCTGCTGATATAAAGAAAGATCTACTCCATGGTATTGGGCCAAAAATATTACGGCTACACCCTGGTATAAAGAAGTTCCATCCATATTAACGGTGGCTCCAATAGGTAATACGAAATCAGCCACTACTTTTGGAACTTTCAGGTTATGTTCCACACACTCTAATGTTACCGGAAGAGTAGCAGCACTGGAACTTGTAGAAAATGCAAGAAACTGCGCGGGACTCAGTCCCTTAAAAAATCCGCCATAAGTGATCCTCGCTCCAAATAGCTTCATTAAAAACGGATAGAAAACAAAAAGTAAAAATGCAAGACCAACAACGACCGTGATAGAATACATTCCCAGGTTTACAAAAATATCCATCATTTCCCGGGGCGAATCGGCCATTTTTGCCAATACGCCTGCCATCAGGCAGAAGACAAAGAATGGCGCCGCAATCATGACAACATTCACCATATAAATGAACACTTCATTCATTTGATCAAAAAACTTTTTCAAAACACTTGTTTTCTCATCGGGTAAAAAGGAAATAGAAATACCAAAAAAGAGGGCAAAAAATATGACTTGAAGCATTAAATTTCCATCTCCTAATGCCTTGACCAGATTGCTTGGAACAACATCCACGAGTGGTTGAAGAGGTCCGTCACTGGAAGTAGCCACGGCACTCTTAGCTGCAAGTTCCCGGTATTCGCGGCTATCTTTTTCAGCATTATTTTTGGCCTGAATTCTTGCCAGTGTCGCAGTATCAGCTTTGGCCACAAAATTTTTATTATCCTTAATTTCATGACCTGCTTCCATTGCCCATAATTCATAAGTAAGGCGGTTGTCAAAGGCTTTTTCCTCATTGGTCACTATACCCGGTTTGATCATATTTACCAGCGAAAGTCCGATTGCAACCGCTATGACAGTCGTGCCCAAATATAATAGAAGTGTTTTTGCTCCTAATTTGCCCAGTTTACGCGGATCCCCAAAACTGGCAACACCTGTAATGATTGAAAATAATACTAAGGGTACGGCTATAAATTTAAGAATATTGATAAAAATAACTCCAAATGGATTTATCCAGTCGTTCGTAAATTTATTCCATCCGAACTGGCCGGAGATAAGCGCCCATATAATACCCAGAATCATCGCTATTACGATCTTCCAATGAAGAGGTAATTTTCTCATTCTACAATTATTTAAGGATTAAAAATCCATAAATATACCATGTTAAAGAGATTTCATCAATAAGAATTTTTAAACGGCAAGAAGAAATTGCTCAAAAAGTCATACTCCCCTAAAATATGTAGAAAGAAAATAAAAATGGATTTGCTTTTGCATTATACTCCTGATAAAACAACCACAAATCCCTTATAGGAAGATGCTGTTTTCTATTTCTTGTTTAATAACTTCTGAAGGCTATGCAGAAACGCTTGCTCCTCTTTATTTTTTCCACGATAAGCTTCTGCTATCTCCCCTGCTGTTTCTACTATTTTATTGGAAATTGCCGGTGTAAAGTTCTCCCGGTTTACTTTGTAAAATTCTTCGAAAGATTTTAGTCCATCGTCCGTTACTACCTCTGAGGTTTCATAATCAAAAGAGAATTCTATCAGGTTGGAGAGGTCAGTTCCGAATTCGTCAGTAGAATTCTCCAACGGTTTCCATTTGGATAAAATGAGCTCATGCAGCGTCTTTTTTTCTGCAGGCTGAACTTTCCCATCGGCGGCAGCTAAGTGGTAAAAAAGCTTGCCCAATTCAGTATATAATTCTTCGTAAAACATAATAACCATTTTTTCAAGTGAAAAATAATCGGATCGATCCACTATTTCGTTCCATTCTTGTTTACAGGTATAGCCAATAAAGGAATAGTTGTATGATAGCTCATCCTTTTGGTTTTGCTTGGATTAAAAAGCCTGCTCCAAAAGCTACTCTGATACGTTATCATTACCAGGATATCAATATCATTCTCCTTAATGAAGCTTTGCAGGGTTTCGTTAAAACTTTCACCGGAAAGATGGGCGGAACTCAGCGTATCCTCCTTATAATTCGCCTTTAGAAATGTTTCGTAATCAGCTATCCTTTTTTGATTATCTAAGAACACCTGCGTTTTATCATCATCTTCATCTGTGAAAACGGCTACTTGCATGGAGGCCATATATAATCCGGCCAGTTCAAATAAAAAGTTTAAATTTTTAGCTTCCTCTTCAAACTGATTCGTTGCCAGCAACATCTTTTCCGGCTTCTTCCATTTGTATTCATTTGGGATAACCATCACCGGCACCGCTGTTTTTCCGATTACAGCGGATGTTCTGCTTCCCCATAATTTTTCCTTAAGACCACTTGCCCCTAAAGTTCCCATGACCACCAGGTCAACTTTATTTTCATTTCTAAAATTTATGACCGTATCAATAAGATTTTCTGTTGAAACAAATGTTTTCACCACAATCCCATCTGTATTTTCAATTCTTTTTTTAATTGCATCTAATTTTTCTTTTGCATCTGTAATCATAGAACGGTTAAACTCCCGGTTTACGCCAACATAATCGGCATAGGCGCTGTCGTTCACCTCAAAGGAATGCACTAAGGTGACTTCCGCAGGCAATATTTTTGCACTTTGCAAGGCAAAATTAATTGCATTTTCAGCAGCATTCGAAAAATCAGTTGGTACTAATATTTGTTTCATAAATAAATTTTTAATTATTATTCAAAATTCCTGTGACTTGAAGTCGTGATTCTTTCTTTTGTCTTTTTGATTTCAACAATTTTTAAAACACAAAAGAATATCATTGTATAAGAATCAAGACAAAATTACCGGGATAGATAGTTGAAATAAATGACCATGATCAGCCAATTAGATGATATAAAAGATCAGCAGTTGCAGAAGGAGAAAAAGCACGGCACCCGCCCTATCCGCAAATATCGTGGTGTGTGTGATTTGTTAATAGTTCTTCCTGGTATTTCAATATATTTTTCTTCATCAAAAAATAACTCCTGGACAATATAAAGGCATAATTATTCATTGCTGTATAAAGTATATTTAAATTTTCGTCAATGTAGTGATCTGTATTAAAATAGGACCATTCTTTTGATAAATAGCTCTCGAGATTACTTCTAATCTCATCACTGATTTCAGTTTGACAGATAGCATTGGCCATTATATCTTTTATTGCTGATTTTAGCAATAGCTCTTTTGGAATAATTCTGTCCAGGTTCGTTTTTATTTGTTCAAATGGTATCGTTGCATTCACAAACTGAAGTTGCTTTGATAACTCTATAAATATACCATACTTTGTATCAAAAGTCTTGTCAAATTCAAAGAACTCCAGGTAAAGATGCTCAAGGTTTTTTGTTGTATTCTGCTGAACCTCTATTTTCTTACTGCACTCATATATGTCCATGTCGTTCCTGGTAATTTGTTCATTCAAATTGTCTAGTTCCATTTTGAGTTTAACAGACAGGTCTTCAGCATTCATTTTTTTATACCTCGTTCCATCATAATCAAATGTTTTTATAGAGACCGCGCTACTTGAAATATTTTTAAGGGTTTCAATATCATTTTGTATTCCTATTGCAGTGTACACTAAATCAACTTTTTCATCTGAAAATAATTCATGAACATTCATTTTGTTATCAATCGGATTTCTTTCATCCCGGTTGAATTGTGACGGGTTTTTGTTGTCGTAGTAACCATTATAAATTTTAGAGAATGAGTTTGATAACGTTTCTTCCCTGTATTCATTTTGGAAATTTTCAAATCCCATTAACTTTGTTTCTCCTTCATATTTGACCCCTTCAAATAATTTGCTTGTAAGTCGTTTTTGGGTTTCTACTATATCTTTAAATAAATTATTTGCCAGTGTGTCATCGTTATTTTGAGATGAAAACCCTGTTTTCTCCAGTCTTTTTATTCTCTCCTTTGTTGTGGGATGTGAAGCCCATTGGTCTTTAATAACTAATTTAGATTTATCGAATTTGCTTTGCTCTTCTAAAGAGATACTGGGAAGATCATTTTTGAAGTTGAAATTATTTACTTCTGCAAGAAATTTAAAAATAGACGTTTGATCTCTATAAATATTTTCGCTTTTTATATTTTCGGAAAATTTTCCATTGTAAAAATTCAGAACATCATTGTAAGAATTATCAGCCAACGTCATTCTGAGTAAAGAATTTTTCAGAGGCTGATATCCTGTAATACTAGCTGCAATTTCATCCGCATGGAACTCCATTTCTCTTGAAAGCCCCATGTAACTCTTGTTCACTACTTCATAAAGTTTTCGCAAAACCCATTGAATCCCTTCATTAATTTTATTAGCAATGACAACGAAAATTGAAAAATAACCACTTACGTTTGCCCAGCTATTAATAAGCGTGTAATAGGATTCATTATCATAAAGCATATTAAAAATGACCTGGTTTACATTATACACATAGCTTCCAACTTTCATAGTTCTTTGCGAAAAATGCCCAAATTCGTGTGATAAAATCGCCTTTAACTCTTCTTTGGTAACAGTATTAACCAATCCTAATCCTATTACCAGGTTCTTTTTTATTGGAAAAAACATACTCCAAAAATTAGAGTCGTAAAACACAGATGCATTTACGTCAGTTGACAGATAGACCTTTTTAGGATGACTTGTTTTAACGCCTTCTACAATTTCATTGATTAAATGAAAGAGGTCTGGTTCATCCGTCTCATGTATTTCGATCAGGTGAGAACGGTCAGATTTTTGTGAATTGAAAATGAACTTCACTAAAAATATCAATATAAGAATCCCCAAACTAGCCAGGCCAATACCCAAAGCTATCGTGATAAACATAGGTTTAAAAGCGATCAGCAATAAACCACCTGCTATACATAAGGCAGTTACTCCCACAGCTAATAATAGCAGGATTATATAGGTAAGGGCAAAGAAGAATATTGCGATAATTGCCTTTGTCGTTTGAGTTGTAAATTCTTTAGAAAGTTGAATTTTACTTTTATTCATTTTCGAATGTTCTTTTAAAATCACGCACAATGTGTGTATTTACGCTAATGTATAGTACAGATTTTATAAAACAAACTTTTCATAGTAATTGTAGGCAAGAGAAAAACAATTATGTATGAAACTGAAATTTTTATTTTTATACCCGTCAATTATAATCGTAAACATTCATCTGGATAAAAAGTGCGCTTAAAGTACATTTTATTTATTGCAGATCATCCTGTCAAAATCAAGTCTTGAGTTTTTCTTTATTCAAAAAAGGAATTAAGTCCTCAATTCCATTGACAACTTTTACAATTTTACCGTTCCTGTCAATCAGTAAATGAGTAGGGAACATATTAATATGCATTTCATCCACCATAAAATTGGTCGTTTCAGGAATGACCGCATATTTAAATTCTTTTGTCTTTAAAAAGTTGACCAAATTTTGCGATGGGTCCATTGCCAGGCTGACGAATAAAATATCCTCTCTATCTTTATTTTCTTCAACAAGCTTATTTAATTCAGGGAATTCTTTCACACAAGCTACACAAGCTATAAACCAGCACTTGACTACAAGCAGCTTTCCTTTCGTGGAATTATTATCATAGGTTTTACCATTTAAATCCGTAAAATTATAGGTAGGTAATTCATTCCCTTCCATTTTAAAATGCGCCATTTCAATCTCCGCCATTTGTTTGATCGTGCTTTTATAGTTCTCTTCTTTAGAATTGAGTTCATACAATTTATAGACTGGCTTTCCTTGCGACATCCTGGTTTTAAGAGCTACCAGTTTGCCTTCCATCAACTTATTGAGAAAGGCTGCTTTATTAATTATTGTTGAATCTGTGTCTAAACCAATGAAATCATGGGAAAGCCGGACATTATAGTAAGCGTAATTATACCAGGTCATATAGTCCGTTGTAAGTTTTGCCCGATCAATCTGAAACACTTTGTCTGAAGCAGAATCTTTGGCACCAGAGCTTGTCTCCGAAATTTGCCTGGTCTCACTATTATTGCATGAAAGCAGAGAATAGGCAATAAATAATAAAAAGTGTAAAAAGAGTTTGGTCATGAATAACAAATTTGATGGATGAACTTTTTTAGTTTGAAAAACCCGGAATCGATTTTTCCGCTACTCCTGTAATTTAAATAAATAGTAATAAATAATGCTTTATTAATATTCAAATAATTAAAGAAAAATTTAGCATATACCCGTGTGGGATGAATCCATTAAAAATTACCGGAAATTGTATCACATTCCCAAGACCACCGTGTTAACGAAGTTGTACCTGCTGATGTACTTCAGAAAGAACTAAATCCACATTATTTTACTCAACCCTATACTTTTAAACATTAATTTAGCCACACCTATTTACACAGATAAATTATTCAATGACTCTTTACCAAAAATTAGAACAAGCCAAAACAGAAGAAGATGTAAAAGATGCTTACATAAAAGCACTTGGGTTAAAAGGCTACAGCAAAAATCTAATAGACATACAGACAAAAGAAATATGGTTTGAAGCCAAAGAAGGCAATAGGCACAGTACCTACCAGATGTTCACGCAGTTGATGCATTATGTGCAGCAGGCACATAACAAAGGAGAAAATATACCACCATTTTTATGCGTGATAGATACCAGGAAAGCTGCCATCATGAAAAGCAGCGATGTGCTACCGTTTTTAGAAAAGAAAACAATTAAATGGGGCAAAAGTGCAAGTGGCTATACGCAGGATGCGGTGGATGCAATAAGCGCCTACATAGGAACACACTTTGTAAGTTTTAAAATAGAAACGCATGAGGAAGAATTTATAAACACCATCAAAAACGCTATAAAAACCGGCGATATTATTCGTACACAAATAACGCCTGATAATCTGAAACAGGTTTTTGATAAATGGGTGGCGATGATAGGCAGAGAAATTACAGGCGTAAAAGAAGAAGATTACGCCCTGCTTTTTTTTGCAGACATTATGCACGATGGTACTACCAGCACGCATGATAATCTTACGGCAAGTCTGATGCATAAAAATGGCGCACCGGTATTTAGCCTTGCAGGCAAAATATATGAGCTGGGAAATAAAGAAGGTTACCGCCAGTTTTGGGCTATTTACCACAAACCACCCAAACAGGAGTACCGGAATTATTTACTGGAACGCAGAGACAGTCTGATACCAATAGACGAACGTAGTTTTAAAGGAGCTTATTACACACCACTTGCCGTGGTAGATAAAGCATACGATAAACTTACGGAAACACTGGGCAACAACTGGCAAAAGGAATACATTGTTTGGGATATGT
>JBBSUB010000102.1:0-14532 GCA_038235345.1 Chitinophagales bacterium | reverse complement strand
CAATGCGCCTCCAGCCAATTCTCTCCCACCCCTAACTCTGCTTCCACCGGAACATCATTTGGTAATTTCATCGCATTTTTCATCAAATCCATAATGATGGGTTTTATAATCTCTATTTCAGATTTATGTGCATCAAACACCAATTCATCATGCACCTGCAAAACCATCTTTGATTTAAAATTTTGTTTATTGAATTCCCGGAAAATATCGATCATCGCCAGTTTTATCATATCCGCTGCTGTACCTTGTATAGGCGAATTAATAGCATTCCTTTCAGCAAAACCACGAACGGTAAAGTTGGAGGAGTTAATATCTTTCAACCATCTTTTCCGTCCCATCAAAGTTTCAACATAACCATTTTTAATACAAAAGGCGATGGTATTATCCATGTACTTCTGAATACCCGAAAACTCCTTTTTGTATTGTTCAATGATCTCCTTTGCTTCCGTGCGACTAACATTGATATTTTCCGCAAGACCAAAAGCACTCTGTCCGTAGATAATTCCAAAATTGACACTCTTCGCCCTGTAGCGCATTTCTTTTGTCACATCTTCTTCGGCTACATTAAACACTTTTGCAGCGGTGGCTGTGTGAATATCTTTCCCTTGTTTGAAAGCCTCACTCATGGCCGGATCGCCGCTTATAGCAGCAACGATTCGTAATTCTATTTGAGAATAATCCGCTGAAATGATCAGGTGATCACTATTACGTGGAACAAACGCTTTCCGGATCTCACGGCCTCTTTCTGTCCGGATAGGAATATTCTGAAGATTCGGATTCGTGCTACTAAGCCTTCCGGTTACTGCGATTGCCTGTCCATAACTGGTATGCACACGTGAAGTCCGCTTATTAATTAGTTGTGGCAAAGCATCTACATAAGTGGATTTCAATTTAGCCAGTTCGCGGTAATTTAAAATGTGGTCCACTATCGGATTCTCTTTCGCCAATTTCAGCAAAACATCTTCACCCGTAGCATGCTGGCCTCCCTTTGTTTTCTTTGCCTTCGATTCGATCTTCATTTTATCGAACAATACTTCCCCCAATTGTTTGGGTGAAGCCAGGTTGAATCTAACACCGGCCATTTCATATACAGTTGCCTCGCATTTATTGGCTTCAATCTCCAGTTCTTTAGAATACATATTCAGGAATTCCGTATCTACATTCATTCCTTCATGTTCCATATCAGTCAATACTTTCACCAAAGGAAGTTCAACTTCGTTCAATACTTTCTCCACCTGTTTGGCTTTTAATTCAGGCAGAAAAGCTTCTTTTAATTGCAATGTAATATCCGCGTCTTCGACGGCATATTCTTTTACCTTTTCCATTTCCACATCTCGCATATTTCCCTGACCTTTCCCTTTTTTTCCTATTAAATCCGTAATGGGCATGGGTACATATCCAAGGTATTGAGCACTTAATAAATCCATATTTCTCCGGCCTTCACTTTCAATAACATAGTGTGCAAGCATGGTATCGAAAATTTTACCTTTCAGTTCTACACCGTACCATTTCAATACCAACAGATCATACTTGATATTTTGACCAATCCAGATTTTTGATTCATCGCTAAATAATGGTTCGAAATAATGCAAAACTTTTAGGGTTTGCTCTTCATCCGCCGGACAGGGAACAAAATATCCTTCCCCGGTTTTAAAAGAGAAACTTAAGCCGACAAGATCTGCATTATTTGCGTCGATAGATGTTGTCTCCGTATCTATGGAAATTTCCGTTTGTTTGGAAAGCGTATTAACCAGGTCAAGGATCGCTTCCTCTCCTTCTACCAAATAATAAGTATGCGGTGTGTTCTCAATATTTTTTTCAGCCGCTAATCCCGGTAATTCTTCTTCAGTCTTTACTACAGCAGGCTTAGAAACAGGCATATCCATCACATTACCAAACAAATCTGTTTGTATAACCGTTTGTTCCACAACAAAGACACTGTATTCATCTCCCAGGATCCTTTTGCCCAAAGTTTTAAATTCCAGTTCGGTAAATATATCTTTGAGCGCTTCAGTGTTATATGCTTTAATTCTAAAATCCTCTTCGTGAAACTGGCACGGAACGTCTGTAATAATGGTGGCTAATTTTTTAGATAAAACAGCCATTTCTTTTCCATCTCTTATCTTTTGACCAAGAGCACCTTTTATATTTTCAGCATCTGCAAGTACATTCTCAATAGTCTCATATTGCGCTAATAATTTAGCAGCCGTTTTCTCTCCTACACCGGCTATTCCGGGAATATTATCACTGGCATCACCCATCAAACCCAGGATATCTATTACCTGGCTGACATTTTTTATTCCCCATTTTTCACATACTTCCTTCTCACCCAATATTTCAACATTTCCTCCCTGGTAACCGGGTTTGTACATCCGGATGTTTTCAGTGACCAATTGCCCAAAATCCTTATCAGGCGTCACCATAAACACCTGGTACCCTTCTTTTTCAGCTTGTTGCGCCAAACCGCCGATTAGGTCATCCGCTTCATAACCATCGCATTCAATCACGGGAATATTAAACCCTTGCAGGATATTTTTTATATCCGGAATAGAGTCCAGTAAATCTTCAGGCGCCGCTTCCCTTTGTGCTTTATAGGCGGCGAATTCTGTGTGCCTTTCTGTTGGAGCTGCCGTATCAAATGCAACCGCAAGATGGGTGGGATTCTCTTTTTTTATCAGGTCAACTAAAGTAGTAGTAAAACCATATTGAGCATTGGTATTTTTCCCTTTTGATGTTATTATCGGGCTACGGATCATTGAATAATATGCACGATATATCAGGGCCATCGCATCAAGCAAAAATAATTTTTTCTCCATTTTGTAAAAATAGTACAATCAAACCTATTGGGGAGGTTAGGTTTTAGGTTAGGTATTAGGTTTGAGGTTTGAGGTTTGAGGTTTGAGGAACCAGGTATTTAATAAAAATGCTAAATAATTCAGCCATTTAACCATTCAGCCATTTAATCACTTAGCAATCAAACCATTCAACCGTTCTGTTACTTAAAACCTTGTCTCCAAATAATAGGGCAACATATCCCTCCAGGTACGCCAGTCATGCGTCATATCTTCTCCCCAGATATCTAATTCGTAATTAATTCCTTTATTGTACAATACACCTGCGAAAGCCCTTGAAGCTTCGGGATCTTCATACGCACCGCTTCCGGAAAGAATATGAATATGGCGACTTTTACGGATATTATCCAGGTACCAATTATCTGAGAGGCCAGGCATATAATCCATTGGAGAATTGAAAAATACCTGGTCATCATTAAAACCCTTTGTGTATTCATGCAAATCATAAACGCCACTCATAGCAATAACTCCATCAATAATATCCGGTCTTTTCAAAAATAAATTCATGCTGTGTAAGGCGCCAAAACTTGCCCCACACGTAATAATTGGGGTCGTTGAAGATGTGCTTGCTTTTATAAAAGGAATCACTTCATTAAAAACATAGTTATTAAACTGATTCTGCCGGATAGCTTTATGTGCGCCTTCCATCTGATTATTCATCCAGCTTTCATTATTCATGCTGTTGATAGAAAAGACTTTTACTTTTCCGGAATTAATGTGTGGAGCCAGGGAATCAATTAATTGAAATCGTTCGTATTCCAGGTAATCAGCTCCGGCTGTCGGAATCAGCAATAACGCAAAGCCAAAATCACCAAATGTAGCTATGGGCATTTCTCTATCAAGGGATGGGCTGTACCAGGAAGTTGTTTCTCTTTTCATAATTTTATTATATCATTATCAGGTTTATATATTTAATGTTTTTGAAATGCTTATCAGCGGTTAATTGGAATTTTTTTCTTAATTGCTTTGGATAATAGAAAAGCATCTTCTGGTTTTATTTTATTCATGGAGAATAGAATTATTTTTGAATGAAAAAATAATAAACTACTCAAAAATAATGTTTAAAAGTTTTAATTCTCTAAAAACAATCATCCATTATCCTGGTCTGCTTCTGATAGAAAAGTCTCTGATGGCGGTGGTGAATTTCTAAAAAGTTCCTCTGGTGATTTGGAAGAAAATATATGAACTTCTTTAATTAAATGCGCCTGGTCAAAATAACCATTTTCATAGGCAATATCAATCCACCTTTTATCCGGATGGAGCATTTTATTTTCGAGTGCATTATTAAACCGGGTTATCCTGGAATATAATTTAGGTGGCACACCGACTTCATCCAGAAATCTTCTTTCGAAATTGCGCAAACTCATATTGGCAAAACCGGAGAGTAAAGCAAGGGATACCATACCTTTATTTTTTAAAATAATATCAGATGTACTTGCAATAATATTGGTACACTCCTTATGTTTTTTACATAAATACCTACCTGTAAAATAGTCATCCATAAGCTTTCCCATGTCGAGAATATTATTCGATGTCTCTAGTTGTTCAGTCAGTAAATAACTATCCTTTCCTAAAATTTCTTCAAGGGCAATAATAGAATTTATTAATTCCTTTTGCAGAATGCCCAAAATGGCAAATAAGCCATTTGATTTAAATTGTACGCAAAATATCCCATAGGTTCCTTGATAAGACGTAAACCCTTGATTTTGGGTAAAAAGAGTGCAAAGAGAATTGGATTTTTTACTTTGCCACTTACCCGAATTATCTATAAAGTCACAAAACTGCTCCTTTAAAAAAAATGTCATGTAATATTCGTGTACGGCATGCATGGGCTTTAGAATCGACGTTTCCCCCGTATTAAATGTTCGTAGCGCATAGCAACTGATAAAGGGTTGTAATAAAGGAGCCGGTTTTATTTGAATAGTAGAAACCATAATGTTTTTTTTAATTGACATATAGGCCTGGAATTTTATTTTCCAAAGGATGTTGAGTAAAATAAACTTCACGCGAATTCTATAAGATATTGTATTATATCACGAATTTTCTATAACTAAAATTAAAACCTTTAATACGTATTTTAGGAAATAAATTACAGTATTAATTAAAGGGATCGTTTGTATTTTGTACAAACCTTAATTGGTGTAAAACATTCACCTCCAAAAGTTGTCGTTTTTATACAATCTAAAAGTAAATAATTAAAATAACTTTGTGCATAAAAAAACACCTCTTCAATAGTATAAATCTCGAGCTTCTTCAAGAATACCTCTTAAATGAAAGAAAAATTAATTCCAAATCCCGGGGCAATTTAATCTGTATTCCTTTCGGTCATATATTTCATGAATAATTATACTTTTTTTTTAAAACCCGATTTATGAAAAAAGCCTGGCTTGCATTTTTATTAAAGATTAGCATCCCGACCACATTGCTAACAGCACAGGTAAATGACACTGTTATAAGGTAAAGCGCGCAGCCTGGACTAACCAATTATTTATACCAGAAAGCTAATAATCAAAAAACATTAGCCTGGATACTGTTAGGAGGTGGAGCAGGCACCTTCTTAACTGCGTTTATTGTTGAGTCATTTAAATTTGATTATAATCCACTTGGATATATAATTGGTGAAAGTGAAAGTAGTGGGTTCGTCTTTCTTGCGGTAGTGCCGTGATGGCTAGCAGCATTCCTTTATTCATTATTTCAGGCCGGAAGAGGAGAAAAGCAAATCTTTTCTTAAGAAATGAATCTTCTTCCTTTTCGCAGCAATTGCATTCTAATGTGAACTTTTATTCTCTAGGAATCAACATAAAATTATCTTTTAAAAAAAAAGCAATTAAATAAATAATCATGAAAAAATTAATTCTTTCTATTGCAATAATTACTAGTTTAATTATTGCAGCATGCGAAAAAAATAAGGATAAGAACTCCACTCCTTCATTGGAAGGGAAATGGGAACTCGTAAACACCATTTATCTTGAAGTAGAGAATGGAGTTGAGGTTAGTGATTATAATTATACGGGAATAGCGGGGGATTACATTGATTTCAGAAACGACCATAAAGTATATTCCCACGTGGATGGCACTGATGATGTTTCCGGGTATAAATTATTAAATAACAACAAAGTGGATATTGAAGGAGATACACTGGAAATACGATCACTTACAACAGCCTCAGTTACGTTATATGGAAAATGGTACACAAACTCAAACTCTTACGAAGAAAACACCGTCAATTTAAAACGATAAGTGGTTGGCATTTAATATCAATCTTTAGTGTAAGACCACATAAAATTATAAACTCAAAAATTGAAAACAATCATCATTTGCATCACATTAATAAAGATTATCACTTCGTCCTTTTACTAATGTGTTTAAAGGCTTACAAGAACAGGTATTTGAAAAATTATCTGCCTGATGATATTAAGAAATTAACCTAATCAAAATATTTCATTAAAAAAGGAGGTCAATATGAAAAAGTTTTTTCAACTCAATCAACGTAAATCGTTATTTCTAAAAGCAACCTGTTTTATAACATTATTATTTTTTATCGCAACCATTTTTAGCGGGTGCAAAAAAGACATTTCCCAAATTTGTAATGATCTGAATTATTACAAAGCCAAGAGTAAAGGAAAGGTCATCATCGTCCACAAAGGCGGTTCTATCCAGGCTGCAGTAGATGCGTCAAATGGTGGGGAAATAATTCTTGTGGAAGGGGGCATTTATAAAGAAGCTATTACAGTGAACAAACCAGGAATTCAGATAATTGGTCTTTCATGCTTTACTATAGAAAAAGTAATTATTCAAAATCCGGGTGAGGAGGATAATGGAATTTTAGTACGTGATGCAGGCGATGGATTTGTTTTAAGAAACGTGACCGTCAGGGACTTTAAGGAAAATGGAGTGTTTATAATTAGGGCAGATAATTATATATTGTCTCATGTAGTTACTATTGATAATGGCGAATATGGTTTATTTCCGATTTTTTGTAAAGGAGGCTTAATAGAATACTGCACTGCAACCGGCCATAAGGATACAGGAATTTACGTAGGTCAATCGGATGGTGCTGTTATGGAAAACAATATTGTATTTGCCAATGTAAATGGTTTGGAAATAGAAAATTGTTCTAACGTAAAAGCAACTAATAATAAAGCTTATGATAATGTATGTGGCATTCTAGTAGTCTTATTACCAGGCCTTACCATTAAAACATCTTCAGATATTGTGGTAAACAATAACAAGGTTTATGGTAACAACCACATCAATTTTGCAAAAGAAGAGGGCGGCTTTGAAGCTTTTGTGCCTTCCGGCTCCGGGATACTTGTGGTAGGAGTGGATAATGTTATGGTGAAGAACAATGACATTAAGGATAATAATTTTGTGGGGGTTGCTACGGTTAGTTCGTTGTTATTAGGCGCTATCGCCGGGCTGCCACCAGAAGCTTTTGCAGATATAGAACCTAAAGTAGACGGAGCCAAAATCACAAACAATATACTTACCCACAACGGTGCGGCGCCTCCTGTAGGATTACCCTTACCTGGTGTGGATCTTTTATGGGATGGTGCAGGAATTAATAATTGTTGGAGCGGAAATCAATTTTCCAACTCCTACCCATCGCCTTTACCAGTCTGCAATTAATTATTACAAAGAAACGGTGTTGACATAAAGACACCCGTTTCTTTTCAAATACTTTAATATGAAAACTTTTTTAAATTATTCTATTATTCTTGTTTGGATAGTCCTCTTTTTTATGACTCAATTTACTTTTGGGCAGAAACCGACAATTGGTATTAAAACTGGTCTTATTTTTTCTAATGCCACATTTAAATCAATCAATCAGGCCTCCGATTTTAAAACTTCCGGAAAGACCAGTGTTATAGGTGGCGTCTATCTTAATGTGCCTTCAGGAAAAAAATTAATCTTTCGGCCCGGAGCGGAGATTATGTCTAAAGGTGTAAGAGAACAATTTAATAATACCGGTAGTTATGACTATCCGATTAAATTCACTTATTTAGATTTCCCTATAAATATTCTTTACAAAATCAATTATAGTAAAGGGTACCTTGTGGCAGGGGGAGGCCCTGTAATAGGAGTTCCGATAAATGAAGAATATTCTCGATACTCTCTAAAAACAGAGATTAGTATCAATGGATTAGTTGGTTACGAGATTCCAATAGGTTTTTCACTCAATTTAAATTACACCTACGGCTTAAGTAATGCAAACAAGGACAATCAATTTATGAGCAGAATTTCTAACCGTTACATGGGCATTACTGTTGGCTATACTTTTTGATATATTATTTAGTAGAGCCTATGACAATAACAAACAAAATTGAAAATCATTCATCATTTAAATAAAATATACATGAAACAGCAATTAAAAATCTTTCATAGGATGATCATCATCCTCGTATCTTTTATTTTAGTTACAGGATGTCATCGCTATTACAAATCAATCACCAGAAATATAACAGACCATCCCGATCAAAGCCTTGATTCCTTAAAAAAGGACAACAGGTATTTTGTATTACGCAACCCGGACAAGGCCTGGCACATTTGGAATATTGTATTGAGTGAGGACAGAAAAACCATAAAAGGCATGTTAGAACCAGTACCTGTTGTTCACCAAGTACATCTGGATAAAGGAAAAGGAAAGAGGAAATATAAGGAAGAATATGTTCTAAGTGAAGTTCACCTGTATATTGACAATGATAGCCTGTTAAAAGAAGGGGATTTCACCTTGGCACTTAATCGAATTCAAAAAGTAGAGGTCATTGAAAAAGATAAAAAGAGAACGACAAATAGCTATGTAATTGGTGCCGTTGGTTACACAGTGGGGGCCTTTGCTGTAGCGGTAATAATTATTGCAGCCACCAAAAGTTCGTGTCCGTTTGTAAGCGCGTACACAAATAATGAATTTGTGCTGCAAGGCGAAATCTATGGAGGCGCCATCTATCCGCAATTGGCAAGAGATGACTATATGCCTTTGCAGATGCAACCAACCATCAATGGAACCATGCAAATAAAAATAAGCAATGAATTGCAGGAGCGCCAGTACACTGATTTTGCAGATCTGCTGGTAATTACTCATGATATAAACACAAAAGTTCTATCGGATGAAAAAGGAAATTTATATTCGATAGCTCAGCCTCAATCACCTCTTTCGGCATGGACAGAAAATCAGGCAGATGTCCTGCCAGCACTACTTTACAAAGATGATAATTCACTATTGCATTTTGATGATACGCTTGCGGTAAATGCAACCAATTATGTTATTACACGGTTTAAAAACCCGGGTAAAACAGAAAAAGCAAAACTTATTTTATCACTCAAAAATTCTTACTGGTTAGATTATCTGTATGGCGAACTGGCCAAAAGTTTTGGAAGCTATTATGCTACTTATGTAAAAAAACAAAATAAAAAACCCGCGGCCGAATTAATCAAATGGGCGGAGGATGAACAAATTCCCTTACAGGTTTCCATCAAAACCAAAACAGGTTGGCAAAAAATCGCTAATGTCAACACCATTGGGCCATTAGCGACAAGACAAATCGTAGTCCCTGTGGATCTTTCCAACATTACTGATGAGGTAATAGAAATCAAACTAAGTAGTGGATTTATGTTTTGGGAAATAGATTATGCAGCAATGGATTTTTCAGTAGATAACTATTTTAAAGTAGATAAGTTATCGCCCTCCAAAGCTATTGACGAAACAGGAAAAAATGTGTTACCTCTTTTGATTAAAAAAGATGGTTTGTACCTGGAACAACCTGTACCTGGAAATGTCGTAACACTTGAATATGATTACAAACCATTATCCGAAAATGAAAGCCGCTCTTACCTGTTGCATACAAAAGGATATTATACTCATGTAAGGAATTTAAAAGGTGCACCCAAAGTTTCGTTTTTAAAACAATTTAAAACACCAGGCGCGTTCCCTTTTTACAGCTTGCAGCTTTATAAAAAATTCAGTAATACCAACATGGCTTCATTGGCCCAACAGTAACAATTTTCCTTTTGGAATAAAGAAATTAAACATGGAAGCAATACTATCAACACCCCGGAAATTAACCATAAATAATAGCCGGGAAGAAATTTCTCTACAACACAATTATGCTGCAAAAAATAACTCCTGTAGTTTCATGGAGAGAAAAATAATTTTATTTTTAATAAAAACACGACTCTTTTTCATGACCTGTTTCATGTTAAAGAATCCAGTGTTAATCTGGAAGACATACAAAAAAATGATCCTCCTGCGCAAAGATGTTTGGGGCGGGAATTTGAAAAAAGTCTACCGGGTTAGTGGCAAATATTATTTTACTATGTACACACCCGGTTGGCCTTCCAGAGCTTACGATGCGGTGTGGAAAAGTGAGTTGCGTCGGCATACACCAGGTAATTTGATGCCCGAAAAGACAAACTTTGCTTTTTTTGCCATCACCCGCAAATGCCCCATGCGCTGCGAACATTGTTTTGAATGGGACAATCTGAATCAAAAAGAATCCTTCACTCAAAAAGACCTTTTGCAGGTGCTGGATTTTTATCAAAAAGATGGGATAGAACAATTTCATTTTAGCGGCGGTGAACCGATGGTTCGATTTAAAGATTTACTGCAATTGGTGAAGCATATCAAAGGTAAAAGCGTAAGTTGGATTGTAACATCAGGATTTAATTGTACGGCGGAAAATGCCCGCCTGCTGAGAGATGCAGGATGCACAGGTGTAGTGGTAAGTATTGATCATTATATTCCTGAACTGCATAATATTTTCAGGGGGCATAAAGATTCATATCACCACGCCATCAATGCAGTTAAAACAGTAAAGGATGCAGGAATGGTTTCATCAATCAGTGTGTGTGTTACCAAAGCATTCATTGAAGGTGGACATTTATACCCTTATCTCGAATTTGCAAAAAAACTTGGAGTTCAATTTGTGCAGCTCTTAGAGCCCAGAGCCATCGGGCATTACAACGGACAAAATGTTTTATTAGATGAGAAACATATCCGGATAGTTGAAGAGTTTTTTAAAGAAGTGAATCATTCAAAAGTCTTTCAAAAATATCCAACAATTTTATATCATGGTTATCACCAACGGCGTGTGGGCTGCTTTGCAGGAAGCAGAAGTATTTATATAGATTCCGCAGGTGATGTACATTCATGTCCTTTTTGCCACACCAAATCGTATAATATAATTCAACTAATTAAAGACAGAAAAGATATTCCGCAGAAAGAAAATGTTTGTCCGCAGTTCAATAAGATTGCATAAAAAGGAACTCAGGAAAAAACCGATTTCAATTGCGATTCTCATAATTGTAAGAAAAATAATTTGGATAGATAATTACGGGAGCATCATTCATGTAAATATTGAATTACATTAGTGCTCCAAACAACAAAACATGCAAAAGCCTACCTACTGCGATTACGTGCTAACCATAGATAAAAACAATGTTCATAGAATTTACCATGATAACTTTTATGGTTTTCCAATAGAGGATGACAATGAACTTTTTGAACGTTTAATTCTCGAAATAAACCAGGCAGGTCTTAGTTGGGATACCATTTTAAAAAAGCAGGAGAACTTTAAAAAAGCGTATAAAAATTTCAACATTAAAAAAGTTGCCGCCTTCAGTGATGAAGATTTTGTACGACTAATGAATGATGCGGGGATCATCCGTAACAGGTTAAAAATTAATGCGGCTATTGAAAACGCTAAAACTATTCTACAAATTCAGAGAGAATTTGGATCCTTTAAAAAATGGATCGAACATCATCATCCAAAAACAAAAGAAGAATGGGTAAAAATCTTTAAGAAGACCTTCAAATTTACCGGTGGAGAAATCGTAAATGAATTTTTAATGAGTACAGGGTATTTACCGGGAGCGCATGTTGAAAGTTGTGATATTTATCAGAAGGTGAAGAAAGAGAAGCCGGCGTGGGATATGTAGAGACGCAATTCATTGCGTCTGTAGTAGAGACGCAATTCATTGCGTTTGTAGAGACGCAATTCATTTCTTCTCTACTATAAATCTTTAACCAAGAAATAAATTCATTAAAAAAATGAGTACCACAACGATAAGAAATAAACTAATCGATATTATTCGTGATGCGGATGATAAAAAGCTTTATGCCATTTATAACCTTCTTGAGAACGAAATTGAGCAATCAAATGAATGGTGGAAAGATGAATCAATTACATCTGAACTTGAACGAAAATATGAGGATCTTGAAAGTGGTGCGGATAAGGGATACACAATAGAACAAATGGAACAATCCTTTACTAATCTACGTTTAAAAAGATATGGAAAATAACAAAGAATTTTCCATTATTTTATCTACCCGTGCACAAAAAGAAGTTTCTCAAGCGTGGGAATGGTATGAAGACAAAAAGCAAGGTTTAAGAGATAGATTTTAAAAATCACTAATTTCCCGTCTTCAATTGATAAAAAAATACCCTGAAAGATATCCCACTAGGTATAAATCTTATAAAGAGTCTATTCTCCCCGTTTTTCCATATCTCATTATTTACAGAATAAATCGAAGGAAAAAACTTGTTCAAATAGTTTCCGTATTTCATACCTCTTTAAATCCTAAAAAGAAATTAAATTAATTTGTATTGTGTAAGAAATATTTTCCATTCAGACGGAGACCTTCAGACCAATTTAAAATTTAGAGACGCAATGAATGGCATCTCTACTTCATCCCCTCCAATTCGCCCTGCATCCGGAACATCTCATCCCTTAATCTTGCAGCTTCCATAAAATCCATGTCTTTGGCGGCTTTTTCCATCATTCGCTTTATTTGCTTAATCGCTTTTTCTAATTGGGGAATGGTTTTGTATTCTACCTGGTCTTCGGCGGCTATTGTTGCCAGATCATTTTCATTCGCATAAGGTGATGCGGTCGTGCCTTTTATGTCCAACACAGATGTCTGTCCCATGATTTGCTCAATGGATTTGGAGACTGTTGTAGGAGTAATATTATGTTCAATATTATACTGTATTTGTTTCTCTCTACGGCGGGTGGTTTCATCAATAGTTTTCTGCATGCTTTCAGTGATCTTATCTGCATAAAAAATAACCAAACCATCCACATTACGGGCAGCCCTACCCGCAGTTTGTGTCAGGGACCGTTCGTTACGCAAAAATCCTTCTTTATCAGCATCTAAAATTGCGACCAAAGAAACTTCCGGAAGATCCAGGCCTTCCCTTAAAAGGTTTACCCCAACCAATACATCTATTACTCCCAATCGGAGTTCCCGTAATATTTCTATCCGGTCAAGAGTATGAATCTCACTATGGATGTACTTAGATTTTATATTAATCCGATGAAGATATTTATCCATTTCCTCTGCCATTCTCTTCGTCAATGTTGTCACTAAAACTCTATCTCCTTTTATAACCCTTTTATCGATTTCATCCAAAAGGTCGTCAATCTGATTTACGGATGGCCTGATCTCAATCGGTGGATCCAACAAACCCGTAGGGCGTACAACCTGCTCCACCACTACTCCACCGGATTTTTCCAATTCATAATCTCCAGGTGTCGCACTTACATAGACTGTTTGATTCAACAAGTTTTCAAACTCATGAAAATTCAAAGGACGGTTATCAAGTGCAGAAGGCAAACGAAATCCATAATCTACCAAAACCAGTTTTCGGGAACGGTCACCACCATACATACCGCTCACCTGCGGAACTGTCTGGTGACTTTCATCTATTATGCATAAGAAATCATCCGGAAAATAATCCAGCAAACAGAACGGACGTGTGCCCGGTTCTCTCCGGTCAAAAAACCTGGAATAGTTTTCCACTCCATTACAATAACCCAACTCACGAATCATTTCCACATCATAATTCACGCGTTCAGAAATTCTTTGCGCCTCAATATACCTTCCAATTTCCTTAAAATATTCTGTTTGACGGGCGGCCTCGTCCTGGATATTATAAAGAATTTGTTGCAGCCTGTCCTTTGGAGCGATGTATAAATTTGCCGGAAAAATAGCCGCATCAGGTACTTTAGCGATTCGCTTTCCCGAACTTAATTCCAGCGTTTCTATTGTCTCAACTTCGTCTCCAAAAAAAGTAATGCGCAAACCATTATCCGCATAAGGAAGATTGATATCCACCGTATCTCCTTTCACGCGAAAAGTTCCACGTGCAAAATCTCCCTGTGTGCGGGAATACAAACCATTTACCAGTGAGTGTAAAAATCCCTGCCGGCTGATTGTTTGACCTTCTTTTATTCTCACTACACCTTCAGCAAAATCCTTCGGGTTACCAATACCATAAATACAACTCACACTAGCCACCACAATAATATCCCTGCGGCCTGTCAATAATTGTGAAGTGGCCGCCAGTCTTAATTTATCCAGCTCCTCATTAATACTTAAATCCTTTTCGATATAGGTATCACTAACCGGCATATATGCCTCGGGCTGATAGTAGTCATAATAAGAAACAAAATACCCCACAGAATTTTCCGGAAAAAACTGGCGAAATTCTCCATAAAGTTGCGCAACCAATGTTTTATTATGCGTAAGTACTAAAGTTGGGCGTTGAACATTTTGGATGACATTGGCCATGGTAAATGTTTTACCACTTCCTGTAACACCTAAAAGGGTCTGGAACTTTTCTCCTTCCAGGATTCCTTTTGTGAGTTCTGCAATCGCCTGTGGCTGATCTCCGGCGGGTTT
>JBBSUB010000101.1:0-14559 GCA_038235345.1 Chitinophagales bacterium | reverse complement strand
TACCTGAAGAAGGGGCGGAACGAGTTAGCTGCTTGCCCCCTTTTTTTTCGGCGTATGAACCGTTACGTGGACCATCGTTCAGGCCGCCGAAGAAAGCGTCCCGACTGTATAAAATCATTCACTATTTTATCCCTTGCGAACTATAAAGAATTGAAACTCCTGGCAAAAACCAGTTTATTTCTGTCCTTTAAAAAATCCTAATTCTTCCAACACAGCATGCGTAACCTCTTTTCCTTTCTGCTTCATATCCACGTCCTGGATCTTAGATTTCAAAAAGGTCGAGAATAAAAATACATGCCTGTTCTCTTCTATAAAGCCTACAACCCATCCGATTGGTTTATTTTGCTCATCCAAACCGGACCCTGTGGCAATACTGTATTTAAACTCATTATTTTCTTCCTGCAACATCAGGTCTTTTACCATGTGCTGGGCATATTTAGAAAAAGGAAGTTTATCAAAATAAAGTTTAAACATTAATCCCAATTGCTCATCAGGTGTAACTTTCAATGAATTGTCCAGCCAGAATGAATCGACTGAAGCTCCGATTTTTTTATTCCCATATTGAAGTGTATCCAGCCAAACCTGCATGGTATCTTTTCCAATTCTTCGTGCAACCTCCTGAAAATAAGGATTCGCTGAAACTTTAAGTGCTTCTTTTAAATTAAGATCTTTGTTCCAACTGGAATCATTTCTCACCACACCATCCCATTTAATGACCATTTTGTCATCAACGATCGCTCCGGTTTCAATTCCGATCAATGCATTAACAATATTAAAAGACGACCCGGGAGTTTCTCTTGTTGTATCCAAAGTCATGTTATAAACAGTGATATTTCCGGATTGATTATTTAATAAGGCAAAACTTCCTTCCACTCCGGCAGCATCAAAATGCTTTTTAAGATCGTTATTAATTGTTGCTTTATTCTGGGTACATGAGTTAAGAATCAGCAATAAGGAGGCAATAAATAAAAATGAAATTTTATTCATGAGGGTAATTTATTATTTATATTATTTGGGATTATTTTTTTTCTTCCACATATTTGGCAGTGGCTTCCAGAGCTTCAAAAAACTCTTCGCCGTATTTTCGGATAATCGGTTCTTTTAAAAATTGATATACAGGTACTTTTAATTTTTTACCCAAAACACAAGCCGCACTACAAAGGTCTTCCCTGGGTTCATAATTAACCAGGTCTCCCTTTTTGCTCTTCTTTATTCTTATTGGAAAAAGATGGCAACTGATTGGTTTTTTCCAGGCAATTTTTCCGTCATTATATGCTTCTTCAATGCCACATTTTACTATTCCATGCTTATCTACATTTCCATAGGCGCACATTCCATTTGAAATTGTAGGTGTTACCCATCCGAATTCCTGGTCGTACAGGTATTTTCCCGCCTTTTCAATTTCTGAAATTCCTTCCTTCGTAAGGTATGGTTGAACCAGGTCGTACACCTGTTCCAGGTTTTTTAACTCCTCATTTTCAAGTGGCGCACCCGCATCTCCGTCCACGCAGCAGGCGCCTTTGCATTTATCAAGGTCGCAAACAAATTGCTCCTCAATGATCTCATCACTAATTAAAATGTCATCAATCAAAATCATAGCGCAAAAATACGGGATTATCCTGTTGATGCAGGAAACCCTTTAAATGATACAGGAAATTTATATGTTTTAAGATCGTCTCTTTGCAAATCATCCACGCAAAAATATTACCGGTAAAAAAAGTAGTTCTATTTTATCTTCCCGGCTTTCCGCATTACACTTTACTCGACATCCTGATTACAGGAATGATCATTTCCTCCAGGCTAACTCCTCCGTGTTGAAAGGAATTTTTATAGTAATTCGCAAAATGGTTATAATTATTCGGATAGCATAAATAACCATCCTCCCGGGCAAAGATAAAAGATGAGTTCACATTTGGAACCGGCAGGCCTGCCTGGCGCGGATCGCGAAATGCCAATACCTCTTTAGGTTCGTAATTCAGATTTCTACCATGTTTATACCGAAGGTTTGCCGTAGTTTGTTTATCCCCGATCACTTTGTGCGGCGTATTTACCCGTACGCTGCCGTGATCTGTAGCAATGATCAAATTCATTTTTTTACCGGCTACTTTTTTCAGTGCCTGGTGAAGCGGGGAATGCTCAAACCACGATGCCGTCAGGCTTCTATAACTTGCTTCATCACTGGCTAGTTCTTTTAAAACCTCCATCTCAGTTCGTGCATGACTCATCATATCTACAAAATTATACACGATGATATTGATATCATTGCTTAGGAAATTATGCATGCTGTTCACCAGCTTCTGCGCATCCTGGTGATTCGTAATTTTCGTGTAGGAATATTTTAAATCTTCTTTGCGCAGGGCTTTTAACTGCGCCTTAAAAAAAACTTCTTCAAACAAATTCTTTCCTCCCTCCTCATCATCATTTTTCCACTCC
This sequence comes from Chitinophagales bacterium, assembly GCA_038235345.1. Taxonomy (GTDB): domain Bacteria; phylum Bacteroidota; class Bacteroidia; order Chitinophagales; family Chitinophagaceae; genus Ginsengibacter. The sequence continues at coordinate 12,126 of JBBSUB010000101.1, read as the reverse complement.
ACGGGAAATTGCTTCTCAATATCCATCGGAAGCTTTCCGGCAAAAATGGCATTACGACTATATTGTGTGGCCGTAGGCAGAATAGAATAGAATGTTTCTTCCTCATGGATCCGGAAATTCTCTGAGAATAATGGCTGAATGACTTTCCACTGATCAAAACGAAGATTATCGATTAAAACAAAAAAGGTAGGCACATCTTTTTCCAGATGTGGAAATACTTTATATTTCATTAAAGTATGACTCATGATTGGTGCAGGGGCAGAGGGATCAGTAACCCAGGAGGAATAATTTTTAGAAATGAATTTAAAGAATTCCGTATTGGCTTCGCTTTTTTGAGATTGCAATATTTCCTGCATTTCAGGGCTATCACTTTTCTTCATTTCAAGTTCCCAAAACACCAGTTTTTTATAAATCTCCATCCATTCATTATAATCCGGATTATTGTTCAAAGCCATAAACAAATCACGGAATTGCTGCTGATAGGATGAGGTAGTTTTTTCAGCAACCAATCTTTTATTATCAATGAGCTTCTTTAAGGAAAGCCATACCTGGTTTGGATTAACAGGTTTTATAAGATAATCGGCTATTTGTGAACCGATTGCTTCATCCATTAAATTCTCCGTTTCATTCTTGGTGATCAAAACAATAGGAATTTGCGGTTTAATCTCTTTGATCTTTTGAAGGGTTTCCAACCCGGTGATTCCCGGCATGCTTTCATCTAAAAGCACTACGTCTACAATATTCTCTTTTACATAATCAATGGCATCATGCCCGTTACTCAAAGATTTCACATCGTATCCTCTCGATTCCAAAAACATGATCTGGGATTTCAAACTTTCCATTTCATCATCAACCCATAAAATTTTAGCTGTATTCATCTATCGTATTTATTTCCAAACGCCTGTGACGGTTTTGAATATTGGTTTAATTAAATGTGTACCTGTTACAAATATAATTTATTCCCTCCCCAAAAAATTACCTTTACAAAAGAGTCCGTTACATTTAACAGTTAAGCATGCAATTCAGAAAAATAATCAATGACCCTGTATATGGATTTATAACCATTGACGATGATTTAATTCATCAAATTATTTCCCATCCATATTATCAACGACTGCGTCGCATACATCAAATGGCCTTAGCGCATTTGGTCTATCCCGGTGCTGTGCATACCAGGCTCATTCACTCCCTTGGCGCATATCATTTAATGTGCAATGCATTACATGAATTAAAAGGAAAAGGAGTTGACATTTCTAAGGAAGAGGAACAGGGAGCCAAGATTGCGATTCTCCTGCACGACATCGGCCACGGGCCCTATTCGCATGCATTGGAGAATGTGCTGATCAAAGGTATTAGCCATGAGGAAATCTCTTTAATGATTATCAAAAAACTAAACCTGGAATTTGATGGAAAACTATCCATGGCGATAGATATTTTCACGAATGATTATCCAAAAAAATTCCTCCATCAATTAATGAGCGGGCAATTGGATGTAGATAGAATGGATTACCTGATCCGGGATAGTTTTTTCACCGGCGTGAGTGAAGGAGTGATTGGTTATGACCGCATCATTAAAATGCTAACCGTGCATAATAATGAGTTGATGATTGAAGAGAAAGGGATTCATTCTATTGAAAAGTTTTTAGTTTCACGCCGCTTTATGTATTGGCAGGTGTATTTACATAAAACGGTTTTGGTAGCAGAAAAAATGCTGGTAAAAATTATTGAACGGGCTAAACACATCGGAGCCCAATCTCCTTCTGCCGTTCTAAATTTATTCTTAAACGAAGATTATTTAAAGGATGGATTGGAAAAAAATCTGGATAACTTTTGTCTCTTAGATGATGGAGATATTCTCTTTGCAGTAAAGGCCTGGACAAATCACCCGGACAAAGTATTATCGCTTCTTTGTACAGATATTTTCAATCGTAAACTATTAAAAATAGTCTATTCAGGACACCCGATAAATAAGGATTTTATTAAAGAAAAAAGAGCAATCGTCATACATTCCTTAAACGTCTCTGAGGATGAAGCAGATTTTCTGGTATTTTCCGGTCAAACAAAAAATACAACCTATAATAAGGACCAGGAGTTTATAAACATCTTATTTAAAGATGGAAGTGTAAAAGATATATCCGATGTGGACAATGCTTTAATCAATCAAAGCCTCTTTGGTACGGTTAAAAAATTTTACATTTGTTTTATGAATCCTTAATCCGAATTAAAACCTATTTTTAATTTTTAACCAAAGATCTCAATTCAATGGAGTTTACGGCAAAACAAATAGCTGGCATTATAGAAGGTAGGATAGAGGGTGATCCGAATATTGCCGTAACATCCTTTGGCAAATTAGAAGAGGCTCAATCTGGTCAATTATCTTTTTTAGCTAATCCAAAATATGAGGAGTTTCTTTATACCACAAAAGCATCTGTGATTATTGTGAATGATTCTTTGGAGGTTGAAGGTAATTTAGATGCTACACTTATCCGGGTTCCGGATGCGTATAGTTCTTTTGCTATATTACTTACGGAGTATGCAAAAATGGCACGGGCCAACCTGGTAGGAATTCAACAGCCCGCATATTTAGATGCCACCGTAAAAATGGGGGAAAATATATTTATCGGTGCATTTAGCTATTTAGGAGAAAACGTCGTATTGGGAAATAATGTAAAAATATATCCGCAAGTTTATTTAGGAAATAATGTAACGATTGACGATAATTCAGTTTTATATCCGGGTGTGGTCATTCATCACGATTGTGTTATTGGAAAGAATGTATCCATTCATGCCGGATCTGTTTTAGGGAGCGACGGATTTGGATATGCTCCTCAAAAAGACGGAAGTTTTAAAAAAGTACCCCAGATTGGAAATCTTCAAATAGAAGACAATGTGGAAATAGGTGCAAATACTACTATAGACAGAGCTACGATCGGTTCAACGATCATAAAAGCTGGTGCAAAATTGGACAACCTTATTCAAATAGCCCATAATGTAGAAGTCGGAAATAATACGGTGATCGCAGCTCAATCCGGCATAAGTGGAAGTACCAAAATTGGTAAAAATGTAATGATCGGTGGCCAGGCAGGAGTTGTGGGTCATATCCATATAGCTGACGGTTCAAAAATAAATGCCCAAAGTGGTGTTGGAAAATCAATAAAAGTTCCAAATACTGCCGTTACCGGATCACCTGCTTTTGAATATGGCCATGCCCTCCGAAGCCAAATATTAAGTCGCAATCTACCTGAAATGGAAAAAAGAGTGAAGGAATTAGAACAAATTGTTCAAAAACTTCTTAAAGAAAAGACAAATGACTAATATAAAGTAACTATACTTTATCCTTTCCAAAAATTCCTTTTCATCAGCATGAAATAAAAGCAATAGTTTTCATACTTTCGCACCCATGGAACCATTGAATTCTAAGGAAAAATACTTCCAGCATACATTAAAAGAAACAGTAACTATTTCCGGTACCGGCATTCATACCGGTTGTGCTGTTACGCTTAATATAAAACCTGCTGCTCCAAATACCGGTATTAACTTTAAAAGGGTGGACTTACCGAACCAACCTGTAGTAAAGGCTGATGTGGATAATGTAGTGGAAACCAACAGAAGCACAACTATTGCTGCAAACGGAGCAAAAGTTGGCACGATTGAGCATTTAATGGCTGCTTTAATGGGGATGCAGATAGACAATGCCTGTATCGAAATTGATGGAGAAGAAGTTCCGATTTTAGATGGAAGTTCAGAATTATTCATTGAACATCTTAGTAAAGGAGGTATAGAAAAACAAGATGCTGAAAAAATATATTACAATTTACAGCACAACATTTCTTTTTTTGATGAAGATAAAAAAGTAGAAATGGTTGCCATGCCTTATGATGGGTACCGCATTAATGCCCTGATCGATTTTAACTCCAAAGTATTAGGCACGCAACACGCGGACTTAAGGGATATTAATGATTTTGAAAAAGAAATCGCACCAAGCAGAACTTTTTGCTTTTTCCACGAACTGGAAGCACTCATTGAGAATAACCTCATAAAAGGCGGTGATATTAATAACGCCATTGTGGTAGTCGATAAGCCTGTAGGAGAAGAACAGGTGGAGAGAATTTCAAGGATTTTTCATAAAAAAGATGTGAAAGTAAGTGAGGCGGGAATTTTAAATAACCTGACTCTCCGTTTTCCAAACGAGCCAGCCAGACATAAATTATTGGATGTGGTTGGAGATCTGGCCCTGGTAGGATTTCCGTTTAAAGCGCACATTATTGCCAACAGACCAGGGCATACCTCGAATGTTGCGTTTGCAAAAAAAATAAAAGAACATATAAAGAAGTACAGGTTCCGCCAGGATATTCCTAAGTACGATCCCAATATTCCACCTGTGTTGGATATTCAGGAAATTGAAAAAACACTTCCGCATCGGTATCCTTTTTTACTGGTTGATAAGATCATTGAACTAACCGAAACAAGAGTAGTTGGTATTAAAAATGTTACCTATAACGAACCATTCTTCCAGGGGCATTTCCCGGGCAATTCTGTTATGCCGGGCGTACTTTTAGCAGAAGCTTTAGCCCAGGTAGGTGGCTTTATTGCCATTCCTCAGAATTCCACTGATAAATATGATACCTATTTTCTTAAGATTGACAATTGTAAATTCAAACAAAAAGTAGTACCAGGAGACACACTTATACTTAAAATGGAGCTTTTACATCCCATCAGACGTGGAATATGTGAAATGAAGGGAACCGTTTATGTAGGAGACAAAGTAGTTACCGAAGCTATTTTAACAGCACAAGTTGTAAAACGCCCCAACCCCTGATATGATAAGCACACTTGCAAATATTCACCCTGATGCAAAAATTGGCCCGGATGTAATCGTGGATCCTTTTGCTGTTATTGAAGAAAACGTCACGATAGGGGCAGGCACACACATTATGTCTCACGTAGTCATTAAAAAAAATACAACGATTGGAAAGTCCTGTACCATTTTTCCAGGGGCCGTTTTGGGTGCCATTCCCCAGGATTTAAAATTTGATGGAGAAGACACGACAGTAGAAATCGGGGATAATACAACTATCCGCGAATGCGTAACTGTAAACCGGGGCACAAAGGATAAATGGAAAACTGTAATCGGAAGCCATTGCTTATTAATGGCTTATTCTCATATTGCTCACGATTGTGTCATTGGCGATCATGTAATTATTGCTAACTCCGTTCAATTAGCCGGCCATGTAGAAATAGGAGACCATGCAATTATAGGTGGTATGGCAGCAGCAATTCAATTTTCACGAATTGGGGCTCATTCTTATATTGCAGGTGGTACAGAAATTATTAAAGACATTCCTCCTTATGTAAAAGCAGGCCGTAAACCCCTAAGCTATGTAGGAATAAATTCAGTTGGTCTTCAACGAAGAGGTTTTTCAACTGAAAAAATTAATAGTATTCTGGAAATTTACCGAACCATTTATATGCGCGGACTTAATATTTCTCAAGCAAAAGAGGTCATAGAAAATGAATTGCCGGCATCTGAAGAAAAAGATGAAATCCTTTATTTTATTAACGAAAGTAAGAGGGGTATATTAAAACTCGCGGCAAAAGAAAATGCCGATGAGAATTAACTTAACAAAACTTGGAAAGCGTTTCAACAGGGAATGGGTTTTTAGAAACCTTGACTATGAATTTGTTGCTCCAAAAAAATATGCTATTACCGGTCCAAACGGCTCAGGGAAATCTACCCTATTACAAATAATTTCCGGGGGAGTTATTTATAATGAAGGGGAAATTCAATATTTTGGTATTAATAATAAAAACATTGCTTCAGAAAAAATATACAAATACGTATCCTTATCCGCTCCCTACCTGGAATTAATTGAAGAAATGACGTTGGTGGAATTCTTTTCTTTCCATCAGAAAATGAAAGGATGGCTGGAGAACATTACGGTTCAACAAATAATAGAGGAATTAAAACTGGAAAATGCAGCGCACAAACAAATCCGGTATTTTAGCAGTGGTATGAAACAAAGAGTGAAACTAGCCCAGGCTGTTTTTAGTAAGGTGCCTATAGTTCTTTTGGATGAACCATTGACTAATTTAGATGAGGCAGGCGTTAACTTGTATCATTCGCTTATTACCAATTTCTGTGTAGATAGAATGGTCATAGTAAGCAGTAATGATCCAAAAGAATATTCTTTTTGTAATGAAGTTATCGATATTAAACTTTATAAATAATTATCGATTTTTTGGGAATATGTCCATATTGATTTACATTATCTTTGAAACATCAAATTAATTAAGTGAAAGGAAGAACTATTTTTATTATCATCAGCCTTATTGTACTTGCAGACCAGGCTTTGAAAATTTATATCAAAACCAATTACTATGTAGGGGAATCCCATTCCGTTATTGGCCAATGGTTTCGATTGTACTTTATTGAAAATGAAGGAATGGCCTATGGTTGGAAATTCGGTGGTGAATGGGGAAAAATGATCCTGACCCTTTTTCGTATGGGTGCTGTCATTTTTGGGGTTTTCTATATCAGGGATCTTATCAAGAAAAAATATAACAAAGGATTTATCTTGTGTGTTGGATTAATTTTTGCCGGGGCACTTGGAAATTTGATCGATAGTATGTTTTATGGGTTAATTTTTGACGCCAGCAGCATGGAAACCTTCAATGTAGCCCGGATGTTTCCTCCCGGAGGTGGTTATGCTGGATTTTTACATGGAAATGTTGTGGACATGTTTTATTTTCCTATAATAAGAGATGCTGTAATACCCGCCTGGATACCTTTTTGGGGTGGTGAAGACTTTGAATTTTTCCGGCCTATTTTTAATCTTGCAGACGCTTCAATTTCTACAGGCATCATCGCAATACTTGTGTTTCAAAAGCGTTTCTTTAAAAATGAACCAAAAAAAAAGATAGAGTCAAAGGCAGCTGAGTTTGTATTGCAGGATGAAAATACTGTTTCATCATTATAGCTTTACTGTAAATTTGAAACCGAATTCAAACATTCAGTTTTTGATCAAATAATTTTCTTTTTTCCTAAATATTTAGTTCGAAAAATGGATTTAAATATTTACGGATTTTCAGGTAAACTAAAAAGGATGAACCCGCTTGACCCATTTTATGGACAAATAAAAAATAAAAAGTGAACACATGAAATTCATTAAAACGATTCTGAGCTTTTTTGTTGCAACCCTTCTTTTGTTCGGTTGCGCTAAAGAATATAGTGTAGAGTCAAATGGAAAACTACTATCTGCCGGAAATTGGGAATTTAAGGATAGCACCCGGGAATATATGGGTAATATAGATACTGCTTATATTACTGATGCTGTAAGTATCAAACAATTAAGTCTTATTGGCAAAAGTAATGATGGTACTGAAGGCTGGAGTCTTCGATTATATGCAGACACATTTAAAGTTGGGAGTTACAAGGCGTCGCTGTTTCAGTCTTCTATGAAGTATACAGGCGGCGGTAAAACGATTTACGATGTTAACCAGGTTAGTGGCGAATTTACTGTAATGATTACGGTTATAAATGGAACGCTTCTGACAGGTACATTTTCCGGAACTGCCCGGGATTCTCTCAATGGCCTTAAAAAAATCTTTGCCGGAAAATTTAAATCCATTTTTAAAAAACCAATATTAGAACCGGAATCTGTTGGTGTACTTGGCACAACCGCCGGAAATTGTGATAGTGTCATCATTAATGGTCAATACAAACAAGGCATCACGGTTCTACCAGCAAATACAGTAGAAATAAAAGTAATCGTGGCCAAACCGGGCACGTACAATATTTATACAAATACCGTCAACGGAATCAGTTTTTCAAAACGGGGAACATTTACTTCTGCAGGCGTGCAGAGTGTAACTTTAAATGCATACGGCACACCTGCATTCCCTGGCGAACAGATGTTTACTCTACATTATGAAAACAATCAATGTGCTTTTAAAGTGACTTTTCTTCAGGGTGTGTCTGCCTCCAACGATTATTATCCTTTAACCACGAATACGAATTGGACATATAGCGACCTGGTTATTTCTTTAAAAAACAAAGTTACCGGTGACAAGAAAACGGTAAATGGCCTGGAATTTAATATAGTCGGTACTTACAAGCCACCTACGGCTACAACATATGATACTTCATTAGTAAGAAAATTAAATGGCAATTATTATGGATTTGGCAATCACGGAGCCATGTTAAATTTGGATGAGCCGGTTTATGGTGAATTTATTTTCTTGAAAGATAATGTTCCTGTTGGAAATTCCTGGAATTCAGATATTTTTAACGGGAAATTAGCCGGCTATCCTGTTACCTTTTATTATAAGTTTACAATCCTGTCAAAAGGAGTTGCAGAACAGGTTGGGGGGTTTGATTTCACAGATATTATAAAAGTAAAACAGGAGGTGTTTATAAACACCTCGTTAGTAACCACTGTAGAAACATGGTATGCAAAAAATGTGGGACCTGTTCTTATTACCGTCGCCGGAAAACCATTTCAAATTAGTGGATTTCAGGTATTTTAGTTTGGTGTCTTCTCAAATGCTGAGAGCCGGGCTTTGAAATTAACAACTTTAATACCCATTGCAAAGGACTTCTACTTTTTTAATAAGTACATTTTTAATTTTTTGTGAGTTTGAAGTTGTATATGATAAATAATATGGAATTATTTAGCCAGAGTTCCAATATTCTTAATTCGGGAGTCTGCTTTGCAATGGGAAGACATGGGTTAAAACTTAGAAGGCGGCAGTCAGCCACCTATTTCTTATTTAAACGTTTCTATCATTAAACTGATTTATCCTTCAATCAATTTAATTGAATTTTTATGATTCAAAAATTATATCTATTAACGACAAATATCATAACCTCCTCATCTGTTAATTACTCTTAAAAACTCTACTTTGGATCGGTTTTCCGTTATGAATGGTCCGAAGAATATACCAACCTTGAGGTAGATTTCCTGATTCCGGAAGTATATATTGAGAATTCCCTTTTGATAAGGTCAGGACTTTTTTAATCATTAGTTTTCCTAAAACATTCAATATCTGAATGTCTATTTCTCCATCGGTGGGCAGGAATATTTCTAATTTTAAATTCCCTTTGAATGGATTAGGGGTGCTTACCCGAAAGAAATCATTGGAATTCAAAAGATGAACGGTCTTAGAATATGTTTGGCTATTTCTTTCCTGGCTTATTACTTTAAGACGGTAAAAGGCAACAGAATTCATTCGATCAGGGTCAATGAACCCATATCCTGTACTATTTAAAGATCCTGAGATACGAATCAGGCCAATTTTTTTAAAATTAATACCATCATCACTACGCTCTATTTCATATTCACCTGAATCGCGTTGATTATTGGTCATCCATGCTAATTCAGCATGGCCGCTAATCACTTTTCCTGAAAAGTTTAAAAATTTTTCTTCCAGAGCTTTACAATTCATACTAAAGACCTGGAGAAATACTTTTTGACTGTTTTCTACCGCACATTTATCTTCCAATAAATTTGCAGGCGTTGTAGCAACCTTTACCCGGAAATGTTTTCCGCTATCTGCTGCCAACACAGTAAATACCGTATCTACAACGTATTCCCAAAGTCCATTTTTAAATACAGGCACACCTGTTCCACAATTGTTCGTATTTACCCAGTTTATCCCATCCGAACTTTTTTGCCAGCAATAACTGGTATAATTATTAAAATAACTTTTTACTGTATCGCTCAGGTGTGCCAGAAAATTAGCACAAAGTTTTGCCGTATCACTCGGGTTCATTATTAAATTAGGATAACAGGTGGCTAATTTAATATCATCCAACACCCAGTCATTTCCTCCTCCACCCGGAGCGTTATTTTTTATGGTAATATTAAATCCAGTTTCCGTAGGACCAGTCTTATAAATAAATCCACGCTTCACCCACTCTTGTGTGTAGGGAATATTTCCTGTAGTATAATAATCTATATCATTAATGGTAAAGGCCAGGTTGGGTTGTACACCGGGCGTATTTGGAGCTAAACCATTAGAGTCAATACTACACTTTCCACAAATATTCCTTATCCAGGCAGAAAACTCATAATAAGTATTTGGGCATACGTTTTTAATCTGGTCCCGATAGGCTTCACCGGTGGGAAAGGCAGCATTTACGACGAGCATATACCCTCCTGCAGTGCCTCCTGGTGCCGGTGGATTTCCTAATATTGGATTAGAAGATCCGGTGTGATCACCAATAATATCCCATACAGCAAAAACCCTTGCCGGGTTTGGTTTGAAAGGGCCATTGTTATCTGTGGTTCCGTTCGCACTCGTATTATTCGCGATAGCATAATTACCATCTCCCGGATCACTGGCATTTAAGGGTACTTTATTATACCCAGGCACTGTGGCACCAACAGAACGGTTTTGAATACTACCTGACCCAAAATCACTTTCTGCGGTGAAACTCGCACTTGAAAAATTGGTACACAGATCCTGATTTTGAATAATTTTGATACCTGCATAATTAAACCGATGACTCCTTTTATGCGTCCCATTCTTGACAGAATCGTAATAATAATTCCCTTTCAAATAGATGATATCATTGAAGTTTGCCGTAATTACCAAACGGTATGCTACGACAAATAATGTTTTTCCATAAAATTTCGGTTTATCATTTGGCGTCAATGTGCCGCCACCGGAAGTAGAGCCAAATTGAGCAGCACCTGTTCCAATAGTGGGTGTTGAAGCTCCTGCTCCCAAATTAACTCTTACCCTGGGAATCCCGCCGCTTATATCATAAATTCCACGATTATTAACACCGGCAATCGGATAAGGTCCCCGAAAAGTAAGGCCTTCATTGGTTATTACACTCAATGAATTATTCACATATTGTGTTCCTGGCCGTATGGTGTCTATGTAATAAAAATTTGGCGTGGCAACTTCTACTTTTACCAGGGCACGCACCTCTATGGTATCTCCTTTTTCTAAGGTTCCCCCACCATTATTTCTTGTTACATTTTGATAACTATAACTGAATATATTCTGTGCTTGAAGATTTCCGGTGAAAGATTGAAGACAGATCATTAAAAATAGAATGGGTATTACCTGGAGAAGAAATGATTTATGTAAAAACGTTTTCCCATTAATTAAATACTTAGAAAAATGATTTGAGTAAAGTTTTTCCATGATAAGCAGATTAGAATGAGGATGTTTTGGTTAATCCATTCAACATAACGTAATCGAAAGTTTTTTATTATCATAAATATTTATCACCATATACTTACAAAATAATATTACCTAATATTCGTTTATCATTGGAGTATTTTTAAACCCGGTAAATAATCCAAAATGAAAAAGGTTCTGCCCATCCTTATTTTATCCTATTTACTTGTTGGGCCTGTCTTTAATATCTCCGCCCAAAACGAACCATTTGATGTTCGGATTGTCAATACGGCCTATACCCTTAATTCTGCCTGGGAACTAACATATGGACCAGACGATTCTTTATGGGTTACTGAAAATGCTGCCTATAAAGTGAATAAAATCAGTACTGCTACCGGAGGCAAAACAGAATTGCTGGATCTTAGTACTGTAAAAACAAACTTTACTACATTTCCCCAAGGTGGTCTTATGGGTATGGCTTTGCATCCTACGATGTATAGTGAATGGCCAAATGTGTCTAAGCCGTGGGTATATCTTGCTTATGTATATAAATTTGATGGCTGTTTACGCAACAAAAAAAATAATGCAGACAGCGCCTGCTTCTTTAGAACAAAAATTGTTCGATATAATTATAACCGCCTTACCAAAAAGCTTGAAAACGAACAGATCATTATTCAAAACCTGGGAGGAAGTTCCGATCATAATTCAGGGAGATTGGTTATTGGGGATGTCGGAGGGACTTCATACCTTTTTTATTCAATCGGAGATATGGGAACCGGGCAATTCAAGAATGCAAAAAGAGTTAATAAAGCCCAGGAAAGAGATAGCCTGGAAGGAAAAATTCTTCGATTAAACCTGGACGCCATTGGAAACCCGGGTTTGGTGAACAGCTGGATTCCAAATGATAATCCTTACCTGGATGCAAATTTAAATAGAACAGCCGTTTGGACCTGGGGACACAGAAACGCACAGGGACTTGCTTTTGGAAGTAAT
>JBBSUB010000100.1:0-14656 GCA_038235345.1 Chitinophagales bacterium | reverse complement strand
TGATTTTGCCGCAAGGGATCAGGAGGATTTTGAATTGTTTGAATATTTGCAAAAAAAATTCGGTCATGTAAGTTATGAACGGGTTATCTGCGGTCCGGGAATTTCTAATATTTATCAATTCCTGCAAGAAGAAAAAAAGTTGGAAGAGCCAGCTTGGATCACAGAAAAAATTAAGCAGGGAGATGCGGCGGCTGAAATTAGTGAGCTCACAGACCAAAGCGCCCTTTGTGATAAAACAATGCAACTTTTTATTCGCTTCCTGGCCTATGAATCTGCAAACCTGGTTTTGAAAATGAAAGCTACAGGAGGTTTATTTATTGGCGGAGGCATTGCTCCTCAACTAATTCCTTTATTTAAAAAGTATTCATTTAATCCTTCGTTTAAGGATAGCGGACGAATGAATCACCTTCTTGAAAAAGTGACCGTGAGCATAATCCTTAATCCCAAAACAGCCATGTTGGGCGCAGCATATTATGCAGCAAAGGCATAAATAACAACCTGAATTATCGCCCATAAAAAACGCAATGGTTTCAACAACCATAAAATGCACTTGAAAAAAAAGACATTTCTGAAAACGCTTAACGAATTTTATTCTTCACCTATCCTATTTTAAGCGTTGCATTTTGAATAAAAAATTCATACATTTTTTCCAGCACAAAAGCGATAATACCCTCAATGTATTTATAGCCCAATGAAAGGACAAGTGCGGTAATAAGCCATCCTGCAACGGCAGTAAATTTTTCTTTGGTAATATAATTATCAGACAGGTACATAATTTTAATTTTAATTTTTTAATAAATATTCAAAAAAAGGAAGTTCCGCTTCTGATTACACACCAAAAGGATACGTTTCCGGCATCTGGTGTCCATCAGGCTGAATATGCATTGGATGCAGCGCTTTTGTTTCGTCTAAATAAATAAATGCATCGTACCTCTTTGGCAGTACAGAAGGAACATAGTTACCATGATGTTCAAGTTTCGGATTATAAACCACGCCAACGGCGCGGTGCCCGATCCGGTTTTCCATCAAAAAATCATTACTCTTAAAATCGTCCATGATCAATAATTTATTTTCTTTACCGGCCTTGTGCAATAAATCTTCCCAGCTTCCTTTTTTTGCTTCCGGTAATTTCATTGTCTGCATTCGGGCCTCCCATTCCCTGGCAGCTATGACAGTTCCCTGGTATGATCCAAAACCTACTAACACAACTCCTTTATCATGGTGTTCTTTCCGGGCAAGTTCGCCTATGTTAAATGACCCTTCATCCGCCATATCCGTTGCCCGTGCATCGCCAATATGCGTATTATGTTCCCACACAATTGCTTTTGAATCTGGTCCGTGAAATTTTAATAACCGGTCTAAAGTATCTGCCATGTGCCGGTCTCTTATATTCCAGCTATGAGACCCGCCGGCGATCATAGCGCGGTAGTATTTTTCTGCATTCACGGCTATAAATGCGTTTTGTTCGGCACTGAATACATTTTCATAATCCGTATTGTAGCCGGGTAGTTTATTTTGTATTTCTTTTAATAAGGTGACTACTTCATTTTGGCAAAGATCCGGTACAAATTGTGTTGCCCTGGCATAAGAACTCCCCTCATTTTCTTTGTACGGTTCAAAGCACTGGTAAGCTTTTTCTGCCAGTTTTAAGGCCGATGGATCTGTTTTTTTCAAATACTTCATAATGCTTTCCATGCTTTCCCACAGGCTATAAACATCCAAACCATAGAATCCGATCTTTTTATCCGCAGATAATCCCTTATTGTGTTGTTGCATCCAATTTGCAAGAGCCACTACTTCCCAATTTGCCCACATCCATGTTGGCCAGCGGTTGAATTCTTCTAATACTTTAAGGACGCTTTTATTATTTGTATCATACCCTTTAATAAAACGATTCAGCCGGTAAGAATCCGGCCAGTCGCCCTCCACCGCCATGAAGTTGAATCCTTTTTCTTCTACTAACCGTTTGGTAATATGAGCTCTCCAGGTATAGTATTCATGTGTGCCATGCGTAGCTTCGCCAAGCATCACAATCCGTGCATCGCCAATACGGTCAAATAATGGTTGCAAATCTCCTTCGCTTTTTAAAGGATACCCTTTTTGTCTTATTAAATTCACTACTTCATTTTCATCTAAAGTAGATCCTTTGGAAAAATAGTTCAGCATCATATTCTATTTTAATAAACAATAATTCTAAACTTATATTATTTTAATATTAAAGTAAGTTCATTTCTTATTCAATTTTAATGAGGAAAGTTAGGTGTTTGACTGACAATGGTCATTCTTTTTCAAGAAGTTGCAGGATACATTGCAGAGAACCAAATAATAAATCATATGGAAGACAATGGTTTAAACAAGCACGACCTGCAAAACCCGGCTGTTTTAGTAGAAGAATAATTAAAATGAAGAGGTGCACTTAAAAGATATTTTATTGGAAGAAATTATCAAAGTCTCTGTTCATAAAATTAAAATAGCATGGCAGAAATTAATTCGTACTTTTCGAAAGTACAAATAAAACCAACCTATGGCAGAAACATCCTCAAAATCAGCTCTCGACGATATCGGTCAACTTTCCCGTTTTTCAGGACAATTCTTTGCACAATGGTTTAAGCCCAGGTATGAGGTAACCGAATTTTTTAAACAATGCTATGTTATCGGATACAAGTCATTTCCATTGGTAGCCCTAACCGGATTTATCATGGGGCTGGTGATCACGATGCAGTTACGCCCATCCATGCTTAGCTATGGTGTAGAGGCTCAATTGCCCGTCATTATTGGCATTGCCATTGTCCGGGAAATTGGTCCTGTGATTACGGCTTTAATTTTTGCCGGAAAAATAGCCTCAAGTATTGGGGCGGAATTAGGTTCCATGAAAGTAACCGAACAAATAGATGCCATGAAAGTGAGTGGTACCAATCCTTTCAAATATCTCGTCGTTACGAGAGTGATGGCTACAACCCTTATGCTTCCGGTACTTTCTATACTAAGTGTTGCTATTTCATTATATGGCTCTTATATTGGCATAAACATCCGGGGCAATACCAGCTTTCATTTATTCTGGACACAGGTGGTTGACAGCCTTGGATTTTATGATGTACTTCCCGCTTTTATTAAAACTTTTTTCTTTGGTTTTGCAATTGGCATTATAGGTTGCTTTAAAGGATACGACACGAAGAAGGGTACAGAAGGTGTGGGTCGCAGTGCCAACTCTGCGGTGGTTGTATCCTCCATTGTGGTTTTTATTTTGGATTTGCTTGCCGTTCAGGTAACAGATTTATTTAGCTTTGATTAAATAATTATTTTATGATTTTAACCAATTTTATTAAGAGATTTTTTCTTCTTTGAAGTAATATATTATGATGCCGGAAAATAAGACAATATTAAAAGATGCAACAGGAGAAACAGGTGAACCTGTTATAACGATCCGCAACCTTAGCAAATCCTTTGGGACGAATCATGTTATCGTTGATTTCAATATGGATTTATATAAAGGAGAGAATGCTGTGGTATTGGGCAAATCCGGTTCAGGAAAATCTGTGCTGATCAAATTGATTATAGGACTTTTAAAACCTGATAAAGGAACCATCAGAATGTTTGACATAAATATTCCTGATTTAAATGACACAGAACTTGATGCAATCATGTCAAGAATCGGTTTCCTTTTTCAAAGTAATGCCTTATACGATTCTATGACGGTAAGGGAAAATCTTGAATTTCCTTTACGGAGACACCGGGTAAAATTAGAACAAGAGGAAGTGAACGCGACCGTCATGAGGGCTCTTGAAGATGTAGGCTTGTCACATACGGTAGATTTGATGCCGGCGGAATTATCAGGTGGTATGCGCAAAAGGATTGCACTTGCACGAACACTCATTTTAAAACCGGAAATAATTTTGTATGATGAGCCGACTACCGGACTGGATCCGATCACCTCAAAAGAAATCATCCAATTGATGTTAGATATACAGAAGAAGTACAACACTTCTTCCATCATTATTTCTCACGATATGGATTGTGTAAGGATCGCAAGTGACCGGATAGTCTTATTGATGGATGGAAAATGTTATGTTAGCGGAACCTACCAAGAACTAAACCGGAGTGAAGATCCGAAAGTGAAACAATTTTTTGAATAAAACTTAAAACAGAATATACAAATGGCAAAAAAAGCAATGAATAATGTAAAACTGGGAGCTTTTGTACTGGCTGGTTTAGTTTTTTTAGTCGTCCTATTATACATGATAGGCCGGAACCAAAATATGTTTGGGTCTAATTTCATTTTAATAGCACATTTTGAAAATGTGCAGGGATTAAAAGCCGGCAATAACGTGCGCTATGGCGGAATAGATGTAGGTACGGTAAAAAAAATAAATATTCTTAATGATACCATGATGGAAGTAGTGATGACGATTGATGAGAAGATGAAATCAATTATTCATAAAAACGCCCTGGCTTCTATCGGCACCGATGGATTGGTTGGTAATAAAGTTGTAAATATGGTTTCGGCTAAGCAGCCATCTGCTCCTGTAGAAGATGGTGATATCATAGCAACAAAAAGTCTAAGTGATATGGACGAAATGCTCGAAACGCTGGACAAAACAAATAATGATATCAATATTATTGCCGGGGAAATGAAGACCGCCATGCAACGTGTCAATAACAGTGATGCTTTATGGGGCCTTTTAGAAGACAAAGAATTACCACAACAATTAAAAGCATCCGTAGCAAATATTCGCCTGGCAACTTTAAAAGCGAATTCAATGGTGAATGATTTAAACTCCATTGTGCATGATGTAAAAAGCGGGAAAGGCTCTGCGGGCGTAATCCTTACGGATACAACCCTGGTCTATAACCTGAATACTGCCATCCTTAAAATGAAAACTATCGGGGATTCAGCCGACGCTTTGCTGCATGAAATTACCACGACGGTTTCGGGAATTAAAACGGATATAAATAGTGGCAAGGGCCCGGTAAGTGCAATGTTGAAAGATTCCGTCATGACGGCCAAAATAAGTAGCACCCTTGATAATATTCAGGAAGGCACGGATGGTTTTAACGAAACGATGGAAGCATTAAGACATAGTTTCTTATTACGTGGAGCTTTTCGCAAGCTTGATAAACAAAAAGAAAAAGAAAAGAAAGAAGCATCTGATACGCTATAAAAATTACACTCATGGACGTTTTTAGAATCTCATTCTATTGGCAAACCCCGGCTGTGTACTGACAAGACTATTTTATTCCTATTTCAATAGAAAGTGAGGATAAAAAATATTACCGGATGTTGAAATAATTACTTTCTGAATAGCAAAAGCAAACTAACGACAATCATCATTTCCTATAACCATCATCATCACTTAGAAATAAATTACCGGTTATTTTCGCATTGGTTTTTCATAGGATATTGGATTATAAAAGGGCTGAATGTCTATTCGGGCCCTTTTTTTTATTCCTATTGCCGGATAATCCTCCCATCTTCCATTTCAATGATCCGGTCTGTTCTTTCGGCAAAACTATTGTCGTGTGTCACCACCAGCAATGTTTGATTGAATTCCGTAGTTAACCGCTTAAAAATATCAAACACCATTTCTGAATTTTTTACGTCCAGATTACCCGTGGGCTCATCACACATAATAATATGGGGATCATTGATCAAGGCTCTTGCAATGGCTACGCGCTGCTTTTCACCACCGGATATTTTATTGGATTTTTTACCAGCTAATTGTGCGATACCCAGCATCTCTAACTTTTCCAAGGCCCGTTTCTCTATTTCTTTTTCAGGGAATTTATTCAACTTCAAAGCAGGCAACATCACATTTTGCAACACACTAAATTCATTCAGCAGATAATGAAACTGAAAGACAAAGCCTATCTTTTCATTCCTGATCCTGGCCAGTTCCTTCTCTGTTTTATTGTTCATGCTCACCTTATCGATCAGCAGTTCACCTTCATAATCCGTATCCATCGTAGATAAAATATACAGTAAGGTGGATTTACCGCAACCCGATTTACCGATGACAGAAACGAATTCTCCTTTGTCAATTGAGAAAGAAATCTCCTTGAGCACTTTTACTTTTACGGGATCGTAAAAATATTTTGAAATTGCCCTGGCTTCTAAAATTCTTTTCTCCATTTATTTTCCTTTAATGATAATAACCGGATCTGTTTTGCCGGCTTTCCGTGCCGGAAAAAAACCTGCCAGGTAAGTTGTAAAAAGAGAAAACACAATTCCAATCATATAAAAAACGGGATTGTAATCAATCGGATAATTTGTAACGGTGGGCAAGGCAGCCGTTGTAAAAGGTATTTGAGCAATCATTGTTGAAACGACAAAGCCTAATAACAATCCAAGCAATCCACCCGTAATTCCGATTGTTAGTGAGATCACCAGGAATACCTTTTTTATATCACTGCCCGAAAACCCCGTGGCTTTTAATATAGCAATGGAATCCATTTTCTCATAGATCATCATGTTTAAAATATTGTAGATGCCAAAGCCGGCAACGACCAATAAAACAATACCTACTGCATAAGAGATAAGGGTTCTTACACTGCTTCCGGTTTCAAATTGTGCATTGGCAGTTTGTATGTCTTCCGCATCCGTATTATATAACTTTTCATATTCCCTGGCTACTTCCGGTGCTTTATCAAGATCTTTCAATTTTATTTCAATATCCGTTATATAATTACTGGGTTTTCCCAGAATTGTCTGAACCGTAGCCAAAGAAGCAAAACTCTGCGCTTTGTCTATAGCATTATTACCTGTTTGAAAAAAGCCAACCACTTTTAGGGAATAGCGGTCTCCCTCTGTTGTCATCACCTGCACCACATCACCAATATCAACCAGCATCTTCTGACCAAGTTCTTTTCCTAAAATAATACTGTTGGAAATATTTTTCAGATCCGAACCTTTCCCTTCTGAAACATAATCTTCAAAATGAAAAAGGCGGCTCTCTTCTTCTACTTCAATTCCATTGACAATTCCGTTTAGATCAATCACGCCATTATTAAAAAACACCTGCGCAGTAATTCTTGGCGCCAGGCCCATTACCCGGGGATCTTTCTTAACTGACGCCATGATGAACCCACTATTATAAATTTCCTCCCTGGCGGCGGAAGGTTTTAAGGAACTGATAAAGTTGTAGGAATTTTTGTATCTGCCTGATTCATTCACTGGTTGCCGTTCACTGGGTTTGATCTCATTATACAGGCGCACATGTGGTGTGCGGTTAAGCATCAGCCCATCCAACAGGTCATTCAAACCCGTCATAAAACTCAACATAGTGATGAACATTCCCACACCGAACATCACGCCAAAAGCGGCTACCAGGGTTTGTTTCCTCCGGGCAAGCAGGAGAGATTTTGCAATATTTAATAATAATTTTAATTGCATTATTGAGGTTTATAAATCACATCACCGGATGTGAGTCCATTAAGGATTTCTACTTTTTGATAATCCTTCAGCCCGATAGTCACTTTTTTCATTTTATCTTTTCCAACCATGACCAGGGACTCATCTACTAAATAAGTTCGAGGGATAGTGAGTGCATCTTTCTTTGTTTGAATGATAATATTTGCTTCTGCTGTCAGATTCGGATATAGAACCGACGGCTGTTTCACAAATTCGGCTTCCACTGTAAACGATTTGCTCCGTTGATTCATTAAAGGAATAATCTTTGAAACTTTCGCTTCAAAAACCGCTCCTTTATAACTATCCATTGTTAGAAGTACTAACTGCCCTAATTTAATTTTTGCAATATCGTATTCATCAATTTGCATCTCTAATAAAAATACGGCAGCGTCGCCGATTACGGCCAATGGGGTTTGTGGAGTAACCATTTCCCCCGGTTCTTTTAGAAGAGAATAAACTTTTCCGTCCATCTCACTTTTGATCATAAAATCACTTTCCTTAAACTTGCTGATAGATAGATTATTCCGGGCCTGCTTTGCATTAAACTCAAGTTCCTTCAAAAGATCCTGGTATCTAAGCTTTGCAGACTCAAGCAGACTCTTAGAATTTTCATACGCCAATTCCCGCTGCTCCAACTCTGTTTTGGAGCCGATGTTTTCATTCCATAAATTCTTTTGGCGTTGATACAGCAAGGAGTCATTGCCGGCTTTACTTTGGGCAAGTGCTATACTATTTTTTACATCAGCTAATTTTTCCCGGTTTGTGCTAACATCGGCGTAGCTTGCTTCCAGGCTTGCCTTTTCCCGATTGATGGTGGAACTTTCATCCGTCACCTGTATCAGTGGATCTCCCTTTTTTACCAGGTCATTTTCTGTAACGAATAGTTTATTGATGATCCCGTCAACAGTGGCAAAGACCTGGTATTGATCTTTCGTTTTAACGATAGCGGAAGCGTAGACAGTTTCAGTAATATCTTCAGTGACAGGGTTGGTTTTTTCAGTTTTGTCATTGCAGGACGAAAGCAATATTGTGTAAAGTAACAAGACCGTAATTATTTTCATCTTTAAATAACTGTATTTTTTATTGATAGATCGCTTACCAGTTTCAGGCCTTCATTTTTCTGTTTATCCGGATAACGATTTTCTAAATTTACTTTCTTTCCCTGATCAATCCATATAATCTGTCGGCATCTTCTTTCGAACATAGCATGGTTCCTGTGTTTAATGTTGCTGCTGTGCCGCACGCCACACCATATTGTAAAGCTTCCTCCGGGCTTTTACCTTCTGCAATGGATAATACAATTCCTGCTACCATGCTATCCCCTGCTCCTACAGTGGTTAGCTTTTTTACCAGGGGTGCCACAACGTTATAGGTCGCCGCGCTGCTGATTAGCATTGCGCCAAGCGGACCCATTGAAACCACAACAATTTCACAATTTCCCCTCCTGATCAACTCTTTTGCGATTGGCTCAATTTCTTTCAACTCCAACTCCTCCTTACCGACCAACCTGCTAAGTTCTCCCAAGTTTGGTTTTACCAGGTACACCCCTTCCTCAATCGCCAGCCGGAGGGCTTCCCCGGAACTGTCCACGATCAATTTCCGTCCTTGCCTTTTAGCAATTTTAGCTATCCGGGCAATTATATCCGCCGGAACTCCGGGAGGTAAACTTCCACTGGCAACAATAAACCCGGACTGATTTTCTTCTATGGCCTGTAAACACGACTCCCATTCATTTTCGTCCATATGCTGACCGGGCATTCCAAAACGGTATTGCTGATTTGTAGCAAGGTCCAAAACGATCATATTTTCTCGCGTATGCTGTTTGGTTTCAATATTCAACACAGGTATATCCTCCCGCTCCAAAAGTACATTCAAGAACTTTCCGGAATAACCTCCCGAAGGATAAACAGCAATCGCTTCACCACCAAGCTTTTTGATGGCTCTTGCCACATTGATGCCACCGCCACCGGGTTCAAAAACCGCGGTTGTACATCTTAATTTTTTTTCCGGCTTAAGAGCAGGTACAGTCGTGCTCTTATCTATACAGGGATTAAAAGTAATCGTGAGAATATCTGTCATTGTATTGTTTTTATGTGAAGATTTTACAAAATATTGATACAGGGAATTTCATTTTAATTTGCGGATTCTAAATTAGTAGGATTTTAGTTTATTATGAATGATCATAATCATTACGGAAAATGATTTATTAACAAAAAGGGAGACAGACCAGGCTTGAAAAAAACAGCTATTTTCCCTTAAATCTTTTATTTCTTTTATTAATCCAGTACAACCCTTTTACGTTTGCTTCCCATTCAGGTAGCCAAAATATCATTATTATTTCCTCCATAAGTTGGATAGCTGTAATCATTACGGCTGCATAAAATAATACGTAAAGAGGTTCGGATAAAAAGAAAAGTAAAATAAGAAAAAGTGCTTGCAACACAGCCGCTGTTTTGGCGGCATAGGTATGAAAACCAGTCATTTTCCCATATTTTATCAGTGCAAAAACTGTTTGCAGGATAAATAATACCAATAACAAAATGAACAGGTAAATTTCCTGTTTCAGGAAAGAAAATTTAAAAACAATCAGACCAACAGTTCCGGCTAAAACAGTCAGATCATCGCCAATTGAATCAAGTCTTGCTCCGGCAATGCTGGTCACATTAAATTTGCGGGCGAGGTACCCATCTATTGCATCTGTAAAAAAACTTACTCCAAGAAGCCATTTAAACCAATCCATTTTGTCGTAGATAACCAACAAAATCAACAGAGGAGCAGCAATTATTCGATAAATAGTTATCCCATTTACTAAATTCTTATTTCGTTTAATTAAGTCCATTATAGCTGTACTTTTCCCAGATGCCAAAGAATATACATTCTTCCAACTTCACAAGTGAATAAATCAGTGAAGGATTGATTTTTTCGACCTGATTTTCTTCTCTGCTTCATTAATATTTTCAATTCCTTTTAAAAGTGCATCCGGATTGAAAGAAATACTATTGATACCTTCTTCTACCAGGAAGCGGGCAAACTCCGGCAAGTCGCTGGGTGCCTGTCCACATAAACCAATTTTAACTCCGGCTGCATTTGCTTTTCGAATCACCATAGCAATCATCTCTTTCGGAGCATCATTGTCCTCACTGAATAAATCACTTACGATAGAAGAGTCCCGGTCAATACCCAGGGTCAATTGCGTCAGGTCATTTGAGCCGATAGAAAAACCATCAAATATTTCAGCAAATTGATCAGCTAAAATCACATTGCTTGGTATTTCCGCCATCACATAAATTTCAAGATTGTCCACACCTTGTTCCAATCCATATTCTTTCATAATGGCGATCACCTTTTTTCCTTCCTCTACCGTTCTGCAAAAGGGAATCATCACTTTTACGTTCGATAAACCCATTTCATTTCTCACCTTTAATATGGCTTCACATTCCAATTGAAATCCTTCTTTATATAGATCATTGTAATACCTGGAAGCACCACGGAAACCAAGCATTGGATTCTCTTCATGTGGCTCAAAGTCCTTTCCACCAATCAAATTCGCATATTCATTCGTTTTGAAATCACTCATCCTAACGATCACATCTTTAGGATAAAATGCCGCGGCGATGGTAGCTACACCTTCGGCCAGGTTATCCACAAAATATTGTTTTTTATCAGTATACTGATGTGTCAATTCCTCAATTTTCTTTTTGACAGAGACATCTTTCAACGCATCAAATTTCACCAAAGCCATCGGATGAATTTGTACAGAATGGGTGATGATAAATTCAATGCGCATCAGCCCTACGCCGTCATTCGGATAGAAAGATAATTCGTAGGCATTGTCCGGATCGCCGACGATAAGCATCACCTGGGTTTTTTCGGGTTTTTGGGTGTTTGAAAAATCGTGCTCTGTGGTTTCAAATTTCAATTCACCTTCATACACAAATCCTGTTTTACCCTCACTACACACAACTGTAATCAACTGTCCGTCCTTAATTTTAGAAGTCGCATCCACACATCCTACAATGGCAGGTACGCCCAATTCCCTGGCTACAATTGCCGCATGGCTGGTTCTGCCGCCCTTATTGGTAATAAGCCCTGATGATTTCTGTAATACCGGATCCCAATCAGGGCTGGTAGTATCGGCTATAATAATTTCTCCGTTTTTCAACTTACCTGCTTCCTCGGGGGAATGCAGCACCCTTGCAATGCCTGTGGCGATTTTTGAACCGATGGCTTCCCCTTGTACCAGCACCTTTCCCTTTTCTTCTAATTTGTACTCCTTTACAACCTTTGGATTTTTTTGAGAATGAACAGTTTCAGGCCTTGCCTGGATGATAAAAATTTCATCTGTAATGCCATCCTTTGCCCATTCAAGATCCATCGCTTTATCGTAATGTTCTTCGATTATAATTGCCCATTTAGCAAGCTTCATTACTTCTTCATCTGTCAATACGAAACGATCCTGTCTTTCTTTCGGCGTATCTATATTGATAACCGGTTCCGTGTCGTCCCGGTAACTATTAGGCCTGTAGATCATTGTCTTTAATTTAGATCCCAGATTCCTATGAACGATCGCATTTTTGCCCTGTAACAAGGTTGGTTTAAAAACAAAAAATTCGTCAGGCGTTACTGTTCCCTGAACAATATTTTCTCCCAGTCCCCATACGCCACTCAAGTGTACAATATCCCGGAATCCGGATTCCGGTTCCAGGGTAAAAATAACCCCGGAGGAAGCCTTATCTGCGCGTACCATCTTCTGTACACCCACAGAAATATCTACCTCATGATGTTCAAAATGATTTTCTTCCCGGTACTTAATTGCTCTGTTGGTATAGAGTGAAGCATAACACCTCTTAATTGTTTTTAATAATGCCTCCTCCCCTTTGATATTCAGATAACTCTCGTGCTGGCCGGCAAAACTTGCATGGGGCAAATCTTCAGCAGTAGCACTGCTTCTGACAGCCACTTCAATCTCGTCTTTACCGTATAATTCTTTATAAGCTTTGCTCACCGCAGTTGTAAGTTCCGGCTGAAGTTCACCGGCAAGGATCAATTCCCTGGCTTTTTCCCCTATTTCATTCAGATTATTATAACCGGGTCGATCCAATTGATCCATCAGCGCTTTCAACTTTGGTGGAAGGGAGTTTTTTTTCAAATAATCCTCAAAAGCAAAAGAGGTAGTCGCAAATCCATCAGGAACCATAATTCCTTTTGAAGAAAGATTGGAGAACATTTCACCTAAGGATGAATTTTTACCCCCTACCTGTGCAAGGTCTCCTATGCCGATTTCATTAAACTTCAAAGTGTAACTATGCATGATTATTTATTTTTTAATTTTTTTTTAGAAAGGCTATTTGATGATACTTTTTTAAGAATCCGCCGGGAACAAATTCGACATCTCCACCGTTCTCTAAAACGGTTGCAATCATTTTATCTACAGGATTCTTTATACAAGAAAATCGATTATACGATCCGGGTAATTCATGCTTTATGGCCTGGACATTTAATTGATCCAATTCGTATAAATAATCTTTCTCTAATAATAACAGTCCGCCCTTACTGCCAATGACCTCTTTCAAAACCTTCTCCATACCAAAGGCAGGTTCATTTCTGTTTACCGCCTCTAATAAGCACGTATTCAAAAAATTCTTGTGAATTTTCTCCCAGTTATTCAATTGGGAATCGAGAAGCTTGGTTAGATTTTCCAAAGAAGTCCCCTCCTTCCCTACCGGTACATAGCCGACAATAACTTCCTTATTTTGGCTCATCTTTTTAAACTCTTTCATCATTTTATCATTTCCCATAACAAAGACAGGCAAGTGGGCTGATTGAATGATGGACACCAGCGAATGATCGATCTTTCTTAAATAATTTGCCTTTGCTTCAATAATACTTTCCGGCCCGGCATTCGCAGGAATTATTTTCACCAAACTATTGGTATTACTTAAAAATATCCGGCTCTCTTTTTCTCCTAAAGATAGAATATGAAACTCTTGCAATTCCTTTTTGCCATGCACAAGGTCACGGATATGAAAGGACTTTTTGACGCTGACTCTTTCTTCAACAGGCATATTAAAATAGATTATTTTAGAAAAAACCGGGGATACAAAAATAGCCAGGCTCTTTCTATGTGTTGTATGATCGAGGTTCTTAATCATATCCTTTAGTTTTTGCAGAACAAACGCAGACATCTCTCCCGGAAATTTATTTCTTAATTTAAAAGCTGCTTTTTCGGTTGCATTTTTCAATGTATCGTTTATTTTATTTTTATTCCCCATCTTAGGATCAAATGCCATAAAAATAGAGACAGACGGGAACCTGTATTCCTCCTCCATCCTTCTGCGAAGTGATCTCGATCTTATGATATTATTTTGGTTAAAGCGGGGAGTTATCTGATAATTCATAACAGGAAGATTTAGAATTGAAAATTAACCCAATAGGCCTGTGTTTATAGTGACCGTTATCAGCGGTGCGGGTGATTGTTCTCCATGAGGAAGGTTTGCCGGGAAGGAATATTAATGATCATCATCATTCAGAAGCAGGTTAGATATTAAACAGGCTTTTATTGACTTATTATTTCACCAATAATCCATCGCAACACGACCCCGTTGATAAACATCATACGCAGGAGTGATACGGGTCATTTTAAAAATTGATGAATATGAATATTATTGCAGATTCCATTATTAAGGTTCATCTTCAAATAAAATAGTGCAAGGATCAATGGCCCTTTCAAAACAAATCGATACATTCTACAACATTTCAAAGTTTTTACTAAAAGGGATATTCATGGA
Source organism: Chitinophagales bacterium (assembly GCA_038235345.1). GTDB lineage: Bacteria > Bacteroidota > Bacteroidia > Chitinophagales > Chitinophagaceae > Ginsengibacter. The sequence goes on along the minus strand of JBBSUB010000100.1, from coordinate 463 downwards.
CGCGTCAGAAGTTGAAAAAGATCAGGGAAATACGATTCATTCAAATAGTATTGGCGTAGTTACTGCTACCCGTGGAAGCGTTGTGGATGTCCATTTTGAAGAAAGATTGCCCGGAATCAATGCCGTGGTAAAAACCGGCAAGAACATTGACATCATTCTTGAAGTACAAATGCAGCAGGACAATAAACATGTACGGTGTATTGCACTCACACCTACCCAAGGACTGGCAAGAGGGATGAAAGCAACATCAGACAATCAACCTCTAAAAGTACCTGTAGGCAAGGAAACCCTGGGTCACATGTTCGATGTATTTGGAAACACGTTAGACAATTATGTATTGCCCGATAATGTTCCGCGACGAAGTATTCACAATACTCCCCCATCCTTAATGCAACGTTCTACTACATCAGATGTGTTTGAAACGGGGATTAAAGCGATAGATGTTTTAGTTCCCCTGGAGCGT
>JBBSUB010000099.1:0-14676 GCA_038235345.1 Chitinophagales bacterium | reverse complement strand
GGATGATTGCAACTGTGCTTTTAAAAGATCATTTCTTGCCAGCAAACCATTTTTTTCCAGGTCTGAAAATTCCTTTTCCCGTTGACGGGATTGAGCAAGATTGTCTTTTACGATCGATACAGTTTGGGCTGCTTTAAACAAGTTCGCGTATGCCTCAATCGTATTATTGATCACGGCTTCTTTTTGATTTTCCAAATCAAGGCGGGAAGCTTTTTCTAAAAGTTCCGCCGAAATTATTCCGAATTTTAACTTACCGCCTGTGTAGATAGGGAGCGATAAATTCAAGGTTCCGTACATAGCTGTTGACACCTTGGGAATGGCAGTTGGCGGACCGGAAGGATTGTTGTTTTTTACTTTGAGATCTACATTTGCAGCGCTTAATTTTAGATAACTTCCGGAGACGGTGGCATTGGGTAATTTACGTTGTTTTGCTTCCGTTACAGCAGCGGTTGCTGCTTCTATTTGCGCAGCGTTCTTTTGTAGATATTTGCTGTTTGAGATACTTAAGTCTACGGCGGAAGAAAGAGAAATAGCCTTGCGTTCCTGCGCTGATGCATAGGTACAAAAAGTTATGAAAACCACCAGGAGGAGGGTTTTATGATTCATTGATTAAAATTGATTTTATAATTATTTTCAAATGTTTGGTCAATTGGTTGATTAAATGTTTTTGAAATTCATCTTCATTTAAATGATCCAGGTCACTTAATTTCTTATAATATTTTTGGGATGACAGGAGGCTGTTGGCTGTGCCGGACAATACACTGATTAATAAAGGGACGTCCACCTTTTTTTTAAATGTTCCGTCTTTTTGTCCTTCGGCAATAATTTGTTGCACAATTTCCAGGTTTCGCCTTTTGGTTTCGAGAATAATGTTTTCCGTTTCGCCCGTATGATTCACGACCATTTCCCTGGTGAGAATTTTGTAAAATGCCTGGTGTGCAAGGACCCTATTTACATAATGCTCTATTAGTTTATGTATCTTTTGCAGGCTGGAAAGGGAAGGTGTTTGTAGAATTTTCTCCAATGAAATCTTTGTTGTCTCACCCCGATATATAAATATGGCTTCCAATAATTTATCTTTTGATCCGAAATAATAAGAGATCATTGCCAGGTTTACATCCGCATTTTTGGCGATCTCCCTGACGGATGTTCCATTAAATCCATTTTCAGCAAAAAGGATTTCTGCTTCTTCAATTATCTGTATTTGCTTTTCATTGTAAACCATTTACGTAATTTTTTTCGAGGGTGTAAAATTAAATAAATGCAGTAATTAAACAAACGTTTAATTAATAAAACTATTTAAAAAACTATCTTTTTAACATTTTTTTACTTGAGGAATTAACCTATTTTAACAGAGTTTGGAAGAGAGGCTCCCTTCCGGGAGGCAACTCCAAAATTTTAAACACGAATTTTAGGCACGAATTACACGAATTTAAGCCACAAGACAAGTGACTAAAAACCGAATACTTCGCTGGCGTAGGCCTGCTGCCTTTCCGTTACTAAACCATGAAATACTATGATCCCTAAATACTTGAAAACCGGACTGAAATTAAAAACATTCTTTTGGAATTGCCGGCAATTCAGTTAGTGACCTGCCCGATAATATCAAAAAGAATTTAACGGCGAAGCACAAAGGACTCAGAGTTGAAAAACTGCATTTTTCTTTGAACATTCATTCATTTATCCCTTGTGCAGTATAATATGTCCAACTAATTGTCAAGGTTTTAAATTGTCAAGGTTTTGAATTGCCACGGGTTTCAACCCGTGGATAAATCACAGGCTAAATCCATGTGGCAATTCATTTAAAAGAAAATATATGCCCTTGTAGAAAAGGGGTGTGTTTCAGCGGGGTTTTCCGATTTTAGATCAAATAATTAAAAGTTGCTGGTCGGAAACCCCGATGCCTGGGGGCGATGCTGCAAAATTTCAACCCGAAATCTGCCACTATATTATTTTTTTAGATCTGCCCCATGCGCTTTATTATTTTAAATGCGGATTGAAAATGATAAAATTTATTTGGTTTTGATGATAGTACCTAAAGCCCAATGTGTGCCAGTTCTGATCTTCCCCCAGCTAAAGTTGGAGGCAATTCATAAGACAGACTGTTTTCATCTGAACCGCCACACGTAGGCCAAAACTGAATTGTTCTTGAAGCAAAAATTTGCATATCAAACAGAAGAAATAGAATTCAAAAGGGAAAATTAATAAAGAGGAGATTTTGTCTGAAGACCGCCCATGCATTTTTACTTATCCGGCGATTGAATATCCAGGAAACTATTTCCCTGTTCTTTTTTGCGGATACCAAAACTATATCTCGCATTGATACCAAACCGACGACTGTCAGACTTGCGGTAACCGCTGGCGGAAACGCTTCCCTGGTTTAAAGTGAAATTATTTTGATTGGTATAAAATAAGTCGGTTCCGCTTACCGTAACGACTAATTTTTTCTTGAAAAATTGTTTGTTCACACTCAGGTTTAAGGAACCAAACGGCGAAAGTTCATAGAATTGTTGTTGTCCTTTCAAACGAACAAATCCATTGAGGGTAATTTGAGAAGTGCCTGAAAGTTTAAATGTTTGATAGGTAAATAGTGACCAGCTTCCTCTTTTAAAGGAAAGTGGTTTTCCTTCATAAAGACCCTGGTAGAAATTGTGGTTGTACTGCGCGCCACCTACTATGAAATATTTGCCACCGGGAGGTATCGCACCGATCATGCGGAAATAGGTTTCTTTATTGATGCCCAGGTTGTCATAAGTGCGGTAAGCAACTTTCTTGCTGGAATCTGCCTGGTACACCACATTGGTAAAAATATCTTTCGTATCATTAAAGCCGAAAGCCAATATAGGGCGTTCGTCTACGGAAATATTCACTTCATAATTTTGCGTGAACTGTGGTTTAAGCGTTGGGTTTCCCGTCTCAAAAAGATATGGATCTACATATCGCTGAGATGGATTTAATAAGGCATAACCGGGACGGCTGATCGTGCGGCGATAAATGGCATAGGCTTTTAACTCATAGGACATGATACTCATCAAAGGCCGGCTAATAAAAATGTAAGGGAAAAAATCCGTTCGGTTTACTTTAAACGTAGTGTCATTCGGGATTTTTTGTGTGCCTTCCATAGCTGTGTTTTCCATTCTTGTACCCGCTTTTAAAGTAAATCCGGAAATGGTTTTAGATGCCTGTAAATAAGCAGCCAGGATGTTTTCGTGATAATCAAAGGCACTCGTTCTGCTGACGTCTTTTACATTTCCGGAACCGGTATTACGGAAGTATTTCGTATTGTTTTTAAAATCGGTGATCGTCGCTTTTACGCCGGTTTCTATCGTATATTTTTTCGGTAATTTCCAAAGAAGATTCGATGAAAACGATAAGAAATTAAGGTCTGTATTCAAATCTCCATTTCCCGAGGAATTGTTTGTAAAAGGGAAGGTTACCTGGTTTGTAAATCCCTGGTTCGTTTTATTCCGGGAGAAATTATAGGAAAGATCTGTAGTCCATTCGGAGCCAAGGCTATCAATCGATAGCTTGCCCGACACTCCTTGTGAAATAAAGAATGAATTGTTTTTATTATCACCCAAAGTTGTTGTGCTGCTAACTAATTTATCCCTACTTATTTGGCGGATGAGACTATTATTTGTTGAATGACTTTCACCGGGATTCAGACTAAGGCGTCCATCATAACTGATTTCCCATTTCTTGCTTACTTGATAATTAAGGCCATAGCCCAGGTAATAACTTTTTCCGGGATAGGTTGTTATTGCTTTTTGGCTCAACAGGGAATCAGGGGCAAAAAGCCTGTCAGTTTTCAGTTCCTCAAAAGAATTTTTATTGGTGACCTGCATATTTAGGAAAGTTGACAAATCACCATTGCTGTTGTTCAAATTAAAACCGGTAAATTGCGTCCCATATTTTCCCTGTTGCAAACCAGCGTTCACACTACCATTTAGCCCAATCTTAATACCTTTTTTCAAAACTACATTAACCACACCCCCGCTTCCGGAAGCATCGTATTTTGCAGAAGGTGTTCGTAATATTTCAATGGAGGAGATGGAGTTTGGAGGCAAACTCTTCAGCATAGAAGCGATATCCGCCGTGCTCATTTTTTGTTCTCTGCCATTGATGTAAACCGATGCCGGCGTCGTGCTGTTTAAATAAATATTTCCATCCTGGTCCATGAAAATTCCGGGAACTTTTTCAATGACCTCATAACCATTGGAGGAACTTGCTGCAAGGTTTTCCGGATCTACAATGGTTTTATCATCTTCCTGGCGTAGAATGGGTTTTGTGGATTTTATCACAACGGCATCCAGCATTGTCGCCACGTTATCCATGGCAAAAGTAAACACGGCCGGGTTACTCATGACAGCGATTCCCTGCCGGAAAGCAGCATGACCGACCGAAGTGATTGAAACCATGTATTTGTGCCCTGAAGCTAAATCCAACAAGGTCGTTCCTAAGCTATCCGTTACTTTTTCTATAGATTGCAATGAATCATCTTCACGGGTAACCCTTACCGTTACGAATGGAATTGGAACACCTTTTTTATCGGTCACTTTAAAAGTTACTTTTGTTTGTGTTTGCTGCGCAAATGAATTTGTTGGAAAGAGGGAACTTCCAAAAAGAATCATCAATATAATAAAAGGTGTAAATTTTGTCGTCATAAAATTGCACAGATTTCAACCGCGAAACTAAATCATACTCATTATTAAAAATGGTTAAGTAAAACCCAAAAAAAAATTTGTTTTTTGTATAATGTTTTTAGTGGTGTTTTTCATTTCAATACATCTTAGGCATGATTCTTAATTGCTCAGCGGGATCGACGGAATCGTGAGGTACTTCCTTGCACACCGGGTTCGACGGGCTCACCCTGACACCAAAATTAAAGACTTCGGGTTTTTAATTCTATTTGTAAAATTTATAAAAGCTCAGGTCTGTAGTATGAAAATTTGAATCTGCATTGAAGAATTGATGTCCTGACACCGGGTTGGCGAGATTCCTCCTTGCACACCAGGTTCGACGGGCTCACCCTGACACCAAAATTAAAGGCATCGGGTTTTTAATTCAATTTAGTAGAGTTTATAAAAGCTCAGGGCTGTATTATGAAAATTTAAATCTGCATTGAAGAACTGGTGTCCTGAAAAACCGGGTTGGCGAGGTACTTCCTTGCACACCGGGTTCGACGCGCTCACCCTGACACCAAGATAAAGGCACCTGTTTTTTAATTTATTTTGTATGATATGTTTTGAAAAGAAAAAATTTCAATTTGCATTGAAAAATTCGTGTAATTAGTGCTTAAAATTCGTGTTTGATGTCTTTCTTTCCCTTTCTTTTAGTCCTGTCGAAAACGTGTTCGTTTGAAAATATTTTTTGGATTAATTTTATCCATTCATAAAAGATTCCCCATGTATAAAGCAATTCTATTTCTCCTCATTATTTCTTCCCAGGTGTCTGCACAAAAAACTCGGGAAATAGCCCAAATAAAAACTCCTTATGGAGAAATACTGGTCTGGCTATTCGATGAAACACCCAAGCATAAAGCAAGTTTTATCCAACTGGCGAAAGCTGGTTATTGGGATTCGCTGACGTTCAACAGGGTCATTCCAAATTTTGTCATTCAAGGTGGATGCCCTGATACAAAAGCAGGATTTACGGATCCTGAGTATTTATTGAAACCCGAGTTTGTTCCCGGTTTGAAACATGATTACGGAACATTTGCAGCCGGGCGGGATGATAATCCGGGAAAACTTTCTGCGCGTTGTCAGTTTTATATTGTGCAGAATAAGAACGGTCTTGCCAGGCTTGATAACGATTATACTGTTTATGGAAAAGTGATCAAAGGAATGGATGTGGTGGATTTTATTGCGAACGTACCGAGGGATAAAAATGATCAACCATTAAAACCTGTAACGTTGGATGTAAACATCATTAAAATGAAATTGAAAAGGCTGAAAAAAATGGGCGTGGGGATAATGGGTATAAAATAATGGACGTTTTTTTAAAAGATCTTTTTTTATTCAAATCTTTTTTCTTTCGTTTAAAAGTCTTTTTTTTAATAGAGAAAACATTTAAACTAACCGGGTGTGAGTTCTGAGGTTTTATAAAAACATATTGCTCCTATTCAAGTTTTGCATCTTTTCGTAATTTTAAATTAGAAAACCAGCCACACAAAATTTAAAAGAAATCATCCATTCATTTATGTCTCTTGAAATCGTATTTATAATTATCGGGATGATGTTTAAGATATTGCATCGCCCTGATTCAGAAATATATCTCTCAGTCGAGGGTAGGTTTTACAGTTCTACTTATAGCGATAGCTTTCGAAGAACTCATTCTTTCTAAAAGTATGCGTAAGCTCTCTAAAGCATTGTGGGCAGTATGCTTTGTGGCATTTAATCCAGTAGTATTATTGGTGTATTTTTATAAAAGACAGAAAGACGAAAAAAAGAATCTGTCTTATCCTTCAATAAGATCGTTATAATCTTTTGATTAAAAAAAGAATCAGCCGACTCTATCGGCCCAACCTATGTGATCTTATATGAATCACTTAAAATAAAGAATTAATTTAAGTGATAACTATAATCAAAATAATCAATGTAATGGTAATCGTATCCAAAAAGGCAGGTTTTTCTTTAAAGACTCTGATTACGGAAGTGAAATGATTAATAATATTCATAACGTGGATTATATCGTGAACAAATGAAGTATCCAAAGGATAACGTTTATTTATTCCGGATATTTTATTTATTCTGCTAAATTATTATTCATTCTAAAAAATACAATGATCTGTGATGTGCGTGCCGCGCATAGCAAAATAGGTTTTGGGAGAAATGAAAAAGAAATCCCTTGAGTTATCTGAGGGCATAAATAGGATAAAAAATTTCTGCAGAGAGAAGTATATACGATCAACTATTTTACACTTACGCTGGAGCTTTACATCCAAACTTTATGGTGTATAAAATAGTTATGGATTTGTTTTATGAAAACGCATCATAGGCACATCTTTGGTTAATAAAACGAGCTTCTTTTCCTCCATTTTATACCCATCAATTTCCTTCATTGTTTCACGAAAAATCGCATCCCCTTCTCCGCAATACATCAAGGTGCCGGGACCGGGTTCGCCGAAGGAAATATTTTTTCCTTTCAAGGTAAATGGCGCTGAATAACCATTACAGCCATCATTTCCGGTTACCGTTTTATTTTCCTCTTTAAAAGTTAGTTGTGGTTTTTTTACAGGAAACAAACTGTCCAGTATTTTCCTGGGTCCGTTTATATACTCTAATTCCCAGGAAGAACCCGTCAGCTCATATGTGTCTGAATTCTTTGAAGAAGAACAGGCACTAAAAAGAATGATTGCTATGCAGACTAATAGATAGATGGGTTTTTTCATAATAATCTGTTTTAATGATGAAGATAAGGAATCTCATTTTATAACTATTATATCGGTACTAAATTTCGTTACATTAAACATAGAATAAGCAGTATTATATTTTTCCCTGACAGCATTAATTAAGATGTATAACGGTAAATTTTTAAGAAATAAAAAGAGGCCCTTTTTTATTAAAAAAGAGGCCTCCTGGATAAATAAACTTTTAAACAATTTTGACATCAGTATTAAGCGGTACGCATAAAAAATATAACCCTTGAATTAATGATGCATTATAATTTAACGTGGTCCTTTGTATGTTAGGGTATCATAAATATATTGGTTAGGCCTGCCGTTTTGAGTCATGATGTATGCTGCATAAATCGTTTTACTATTAGGGTCATAACGACTATCGGTTATAGCCGGATTAATTTGTAATCCCCTGTTTCTTGCATCAGGAGGGGTAGTATTACTAACGCTGGATAATTTATTGGTTGCCGGATCAAATGTGAACAGCGGAGTGGTGGCACCGAATGCAGTGGTAGCTCCTTCACTTGTAAAGGCGGGTTGGAGGACACCGCTTGCAGCAGTACTTATTGTAAGGCTATTAGCTCCGGCAGTTACCATGCTTACTCTTCCCGGCCATGTAGCAGTGGGACCGTCTGAGATTCCATAAGCGTCCCATCCAGTCAGTCGCATTACAAGAGAATACATTCCGTCGTATTTATTCTTAGCCAATACGCGCATCATGATCATGCGAAAATTGGACGCAATTTTATACGGGCCCGCGTCTTTTATTATAATTGGAAGTACGTATTCATTCGAAATAAACATATTATTTCCGCTTCCATCCATTGCTGCCGTTTTAAATTTAATCGGAACATTTGCGGTATTTAATACACCTGCATTTTTAATGGTAACGATGGAATCAAAGGAATACAAATTAGCGGGCATCAGGGTATATTCAGGATTGTCTGCCATAAATTTGAGGTATGCAGGATCATTCGTACCAAGTCCTAACTTGAATACAACGTCTCCCACCTGATTCGTAGCAGATAAATGCACTGCCAATAAGGTATCTACCGTAGCACTCGCAGAAGCAGCGATATCGAGAGCATATATAGTAAGCGTATCAGATGATAAATGGCTGAGGGGAATATCTGCAATTGCCGCAATATCTGTATAACCCTCGTAATACTTATTCGTTTTTAAACAGCCTGTCATTAATACAGATGCCAATAAAAATGCCATCGAATTTAAAAATATCTTTTTCATTTAATTTTTTTTTAAGTGTCAAAATTATTGGTCCCAAAATACTTTATCAGTCTGGGGATTAATACTTCCTTGTGTACCAACATTTGCAGCATTCAGGTTATACTCAGACTGAGGATAAATAAGTCTTAAGGGCACATTAGGTAAATGGCCCGGATAAATACTAATGGGAACCTTAGGGAATCCTGTTCTTCTGTAATCATTGTAAACCGGTAAAATACTGGTGGTATTCAAGGCGGCCCATTTTTGAGTGATAATTAATTTTATCTTGTCTGTTGCTACCGTCCAGTTCGTATTTGCATTATCCTGAGATGTGTAAGTTTTAGCAGCAGTTACCGGGTTTGGAACGCCGGCATAAGTAAAGGAAGCAACGATTGCTTGTTGATACACGTTCATAGCATTCCCGGCAAGCCATCCCCTCTGTATGGCTTCTGCCTGATCAAACAATGCTTCCGCGGATAACATGATGACACTGGGCTTCGTAAATTGAATGGAGCGTGCTCCAAGTGCGGAAACATTATCGGCATTTGGGTCACCGAAATCGTTGCCGGAATAATTTCCGCTACCATCTTCATCATAATAATAGGATAAACGAGGATCGTTTGTTCCATTATAGAAATCCAATGCATAATTATTAGCATGATAGATCTTATAAGGGTCAAGTGCCTGTCCGGGGGCAGAAAAGAATAAGTTAGAGTAAGGGCTGAGTTTACCTGAAGATGCGATGTAGCCAGGGTCGGCAGTTACATCGTCGCCTATTCCTAATAACATCGAAGGATCTATTGTTGCTGCCTCATTTTTAATGAATGCAGCTTTACTGGTTGCTTCTGACTGGTTAATTAAAAGTCTTAACTTAAGTGAATTGCCAAATTTAATCCATTTACTTAAATCGGGGAGCGATCCTTTAAAAGTAATAATACTTGCGTTATCATTTGATGTAGAAATGGTTGCTGCTGTGGCAGGATCTTTTAAAATGATTAGGGCACTGTTTATCAAAGAAACACATGAATCATAAACGTCTGAACCTTTATCATACTTTGGGGAAAAATTATTATTCTTTAATAAAGCATCTGTATAAGGCACGTTATTATACAAATCTACCAGGCAACTAAAATCAAAAGCCTGAAATAAATTTGAAATTGCCACGTAAACGGGCAGGTTTGATTTCTCCGCCTGGGTTTTAACATAGTTCCAATTGGAGATATTCAGATAAAGATTTTGCCAGCTACCATTTAAGGAAGTTGATGTTAGTTGATAAGAATTTAACGCTACATCAAGAGCAAAACCACCATTCGTGGCAGTAAATCCCATCCACTCGCTTAGAGGCAGATAATTTGTTTGAGATATGTCGGCTGCATTTTCCAGTGCCACAGGCGTGGTTAACTGGGGTGTTGAATTAGATGCCGAGTTTGGATTTGGACTATTTACATCCAAAATGGTTTTAGTGCAACTTCCCAGCCCTATCACTAAAGTAAAAACAAGGCCTATATATACTTTTTTCATTATGAAATTTTATTTAATTGAAAAATTATGATTCAGCTAAAAAACAATATTTACTGATGCACCAAAAATTCGTGTTGGTGGTGATAAATTTTCATTACTGACTGCTTGTGCATTACCCGTACCAAACTGGCTATATTCCGGATCAGCATAAGGATTATCCTTTGGTAAGAAGGTAACCAGATTTCTTGCTATGAGGCTAAAATGCAATTCCTTAACTGATTTCACATTTTTTAAAGGAAAATCGTAGCTTAAACTCACTTCTCTTATTTTCCAAAAATCGCCGCTTGCAACAAATGGGGAACCGGCGGTATTATATACAGAAGCCCAAAAACCGCCTCCTGTAGCTCCATCCTGTATAGCTACAGAAGTATTGGGTGTATAACCTCCATGACCATCAGTAATTACTGAATTCGGGTAAATAAATTTTCCTCTTCCTGCTACGGTTGTAATCTCACTGGTACCGGTAAATGACATTGCATTACCTATAAATTGAAAAACATTATAACCACCTCTGTATTCACCTTGAACATTTAATGTTAAGCTCTTAAATTTAAACGAGGTATTTATTCCTAAAATAACGGCTGGGGTTGCCTGGCCGGCATCTTTTATTGTAGGGTCAGCTTTTGGATAGCCTGTTTTAGGATCAACGATTACTCTACCCGAAGAGTCTCTCAACCAATCGGTAACTAATAATTCACGAATCGGTTTGCCCTGTATTGTATACACAGATCCTGCGCCATAACCTCCGATTAATATTGGAGAAATATCTGAACCAACTTTACTTTTCATGAATGAAGCATTAGCTCCAATGCTCCATCTTACAGGGCCCAGATTAAGCAGCGGTGTTATATCTCCGGTTAATTCTACACCGGAATTATGTATTATGCCCGGAAGGTTTTGTGTGGTACTTAAAAACCCGGTAGTGGCGGAAAGACTTACAGGAACTACTTCATTAGTTACCTGTTGATTATAATAGGTACCTTCTAAATTAACTCTGCTATTAAACATGGTTAAATGGATACTGTATTCCTGAGAAGCGGTAAACTCCGGCTTTATACCTGCATTCGCTAAATTCGTTCCTAAAGCAAAACCTGTTAAACTACCATATGGGAAACCACTTGTTTGTCCGAAAGTATTCGATAAGGCGTAGGCACCTAAGGAAACTGTACCTACCTTGGTATAACTAGCCGTTAATTTACCAAAGTTTAACCAGGATAATTTATTTTTAATCATAGGAAAAGCATCGGTAAATACAAAAGATCCGTTTATTCCGGGGTAGAAAAAAGATCTGTTTGCAGGATCCAGTACAGAAACCCAGTCATTTCTGCCCGTTGCTTCTAAAAAAATGAAATCTTTATAGCTTAATTGTAAATCAGCGAATGCTCCATAGGTTCCTGTTTGTACTTTTCCTTCACCTACAACCGGAACACCAATTGCATTTGAAACATTGTACAATCCTGGTATCTGTAATTGTGTTAATGCTGACAATCCGCCACCAATGCTTGTAGTTCTGTTGTTAAACTGATTAACGGTTCCACCTAAAATCAATTTTACATTAATATCATTGTGCAAAAAGTCCTTATTAAAAGTGGCTAAAAAATCAGATTGCACCGTACTATAAATACTCATATCATCACCTTCTTTTGGAGTAACACCATTCGGAAAACCAGAGGCGGTATTACTGGCTCCGGCGGGATCGCTAATCGCATAGTCCGTAAATATCACTCCTTCTTTTGTGGCTTTATCCTGATAGTTTGTGGCAGCAATTCCAATTCTGTAAGTAAAATTAACCCAATCAGCGGCCTTAAAATTCAATTCAGCGTTTGCCAGCAAATCCTGTCTGCGAGTAATTATACGGCTGTTTTCAATTTGCCAATAGGGATTAGGATAGTATGCGTTGTAAAAATAACTTTCCTGTCCAAACAATGAATTCACATCTTTATATTGCCGTATATCAATTTCACCTGGTGTGTTCAAGGCATTCCAATAAGCCGGACGACCCTGGTTATAATCACTTCCTGCAACATTTGTATTGAACCCTGAATAGGAAGCCGAAGCGGAAGCAGAAAAATTACCATAATTTCGGGTTGCACCCAATCTTACTACGGTACGTTCAGATTTATCTTTAGGAATTGTACCGGTGGTATTTACATATTGTCCTGATAAATAAAAGGTACCGTGATCATCACCATCAGAATAACTGATCCCATTTTGAGTGGTGATGCCTGTTACAAAAAAGTTTTTAATTGCATTTTTGTTACTGTAAACAACACTCTGCATGGTATCACGCAAATTACCCTGTGCATCAGTATATTGGGCTGGCACACCTAATGGAAAAGTGGCGCCATTATATTCTGCTCCATATTGTTGATTTTCAAAAGGCACATGCGGCACATAGCCGGTTAAAGGATCAACGAATGGTCCTTCTGTTGATGCTGCACCAAAACGGCTTTGAAATTTAGGAAAAAATGAAACTTTTTCTATGGTGGTACTTTGTGTGACACTAATTCTTGGTTTTCCCTTTTGTCCTTTGTTTGATGTTAATATGATTACTCCATTAGCGGCAGAAGATCCATAAAGTGCTGCTGCATTAGCGCCCTTTAGAATTGTCGTGGAAACGATATCATCCGGATTTATGGATTGGATATAATCGGAAGTAATCGGAATATTATCTAACACAATCGCTGCCTGGTTATTTCCCAAAATGGAACGTTCACCTCTTAATACGATACGTGTGGATGGGTTGACACCGTTATTTACAGTAAAAACTGCCAATCCTGCCACTTTTCCGGAAAGCCCGTTTGCGAGATTGGATGCCCTTGCCTGGGTAATAGAGGTAGTAGGTATAGAAGTAACCGAATAACCTGTTGACCTTGGCGATCTTTTAATACCAAGTGCTGTTGTTATTAATACCGTGCTCAATTCTGTGGCTGATCTATTAAGAGTAATCGTAACAGAATTTCCTTTAGGCGTAGCGGTGACTGAAGAATAACCCGTAGCCGAAACAGACAATGAACCATTTCCTGCCATTTCAATCGTGAAATTACCGTTTTCATCGGCTGTTGTAGCGTTCTTGCTGCCTGTCTCAGTTATCGTTGCAAAAGGAACAGGAGCGCCAGTTTGATCCGAAACAATTCCCTTGACTGTCCGTCCTTGGGAAAATGCCAATACTCCACTGAGCATCAGCACTGTAAATAGCATCAAAAATCTTCTCATTGGTTTTTATTTTTAATTTTTTTGTAAATCCATATTGTAAGAAAGAAACAAAAAATTTCTATTCGTTTGTCTCTTTAGAGCTTCCATATTTAAGATATTTATTGAGAGGCTTCTTGGGAAAGGCATTAAAAAAAATCAACACGCTGCATCCAAAATTTTTAAAAAAGGTGATTAAAATTTTTAAAAAAACACATTAGCGCTTTTAATAAATAATAAATAATAGAAATACTGTTTGTTATCTAATATGGAATCGATTTTTTCTTTCTTCATTTATTTTATGTTTAGATTAAACTTTAACATTCGAAATCCCCTGCAAACAATCCTTTAAGAAGAAATCCGGTTTTTTTTGATTTCGGGAAAAAATAACCCCGAATAAGGATGACTGTTTTGCCGACGAAAATGCACATACAATAATTAGTAAAGACGATGCATATTCTATAAATTCAGCTGTCCAAGGTTAAGGGAAATCCGGAATTAGAAAGTATAAAAATAATTTTATAGCTATCTTTAAACCTTACCCGTTCACTCTTTGAACTGCTTTATTATTATTTAAAAAACAGACTGCCTTTCATGAAAAAAATCTTTAAAAGTCAAGCCGGATGGATATTTCTAATTCTGATTCTTTTACATCCTTTATTTGGAGGCGCGCAAAACAAAAAAGATACACGCTTAATAAATTACGTTAATCCGCTTATAGGTACAGAGCGCATGGGGCATGTGTTTTCCGGTGCTTCGGTGCCGTTTGGAAGGGTGCAGTTAAGTCCTGATACAGATACAATTCAGTATAGCCAAAATGGGAAATACAATCCCGATGTGTAAAAATATTGCGCCGGCTACCAATATGCTGATAAGACAATCGTTGGTTTTAGCCACACCCATTTTAGTGGAACAGGGCATTCAGACCTGGGTGATTTCCTCGTGATGCCTACTGTAGGCAAATTGCAATTAAATCCCGGTACAGCTTCTGATCCCGGCAGCGCATACCGTTCTTCTACCGGATAAATACTTTGCAGAAACGGAAGACATTACCCGCGATGGAATCATCGGAACGTATGTGCATGGCAATGAACCCGCGCATCACGTTGCTTACCTGTATAATTATGCGGGCAAACCCTGGAAAACGCAGGTATTGATCCGGCTGATTTTAGATCATCAATACAAACCAACCCCGGATGGATTAGGTGGTAATGATGATTGCGGACAAATGAGTGCGTGGTACATTTTCAGTGCATTAGGTTTCTATCCGGTAGCACCCGGCAGTGCTGAATACGAGATTGGAAGCCCCATTGTAAACAGCGCGGTAATCAACTTAGAGAATG
>JBBSUB010000098.1:0-14810 GCA_038235345.1 Chitinophagales bacterium | reverse complement strand
TTAGTGGTTTCATGGTTGCTGTAAATGAACTGGCTGATTTAAAAAGCCACAAGAGAGAAATCCTTGAGCCTTTATTGATTTTGTTAACTCCGTATGCGCCGCATATTGCAGAAGAATTATATCATGCTATAGGAAATGAAAGATCTATTTTAAATGCTTCTTTCCCGGCATTGGAGAACAAGTATTTAATAGAAGCGGAAAAAGAATACCCCATCTCTATCAATGGAAAATTGCGCACAACCATTACAATTTCCCTGGATGCTCCACAGGCTGAAGTGGAAAAAATCGTTTTAGAAAATAAAATTATCCAAAAATGGGTGGAAGGAAAAACTCCAAAGAAGATTATTTATGTAAAAGGAAAAATGGTGAATGTAGTCGTTTAAAGAGAGGTTAACAAACTGGGATAAGCCTACATTTATTTCAGACAATAAATTTTTTGTTCACTGAATTTATTAAAAGAATCATTCTACATAGAACGCATGATTAGAATTGATAAGCCAGGTATTTAAATAAAAATCTGGTTTATCAATTCATTTTTCGAAAGAAGAGATAATCAGAAAAATAAATAACTTTCCCAGCCAGGAAATACCTCAGGATAAAATCTATTTATCGCACCTTAATTAAAGAAGTCAATGGATAGCGAAGATTTTTATAGGCCATCATATCCACTTTAATAGATCCTACTGCAATCGGGCTTTCCGCACGCAATAATATGTGATTGGGATCATCACTTACCCATACAGTCATTTTTTCTCCACCTTCAAAGATGGAACCTTTTATAAGCAAAGGTTTAAACTTAATCGCATTAAATTTACCATATTTCGTTTTCACCTGTTCCTTTCCTTCATATTTCAGGTAGAGATTATAGATCTCATCATCCAGAAACATATCAAAAGGTATTCTATCTCCTTTTTTATATTTACTGAAATCTATATTTCGTGCATAATAAACAGAACTTATCACATCCTGAATACATTTGGTTACTTTAAACACTCCATTGGTACTAACAGCAGTACCGGCTTTGTGGTCGAAGGACACATTGTTATAAATTTTATACCCATCCTCATCTACATTTCGAATAAACTTAACCGGCAGCATGGTAGCTGTATCAATAAAAGATTCATACCTATCGCGGATTCGAAAGAATTTATCAAAAAAAGAGTAAGTGGTACCGGTAGCTACTACATGGTAAACAGGTTTGTTATTAAACATTGTGACTGTGGTCGTAAAATTTGCCTCGCCGGCTGCTACGTATAGTCCTAAAGTACTGTAATATACTTTCATTGTTATATCCTCTCCTGTTGCAAAGGAAGTATTTCTAACACCACAGAATTCATTACCGGGTTGAATGAATGATGAAAGTAAAAATATTAAAATCGTCGTAATCGTTTTCAAACTGAATTATTTTTCTTTAAAAAATTTAATACTTAAAATTAATACACTGCCTAATAATGCAGGGATAAAAAGATTGGCAAACCAAATACCAAAGGTAGTGCCTAAAATACCCACTTGGTTCGTGCTGTAAAGACCTAAAAGAGCAGAACTAAATGTTCCTCTTATTCCCAGATCCGCAATTGCGAATGAAGGAATAACAGCCAAAACAAGAAAAAGGATGCTGATTACCGGGAAACCTTCGTACCAGAGAATAGCTACATTTAGTACCTGCAAGAGCAATATATACTGAAGGACGAAGGTAATGTATCTAAAGAGGGATAATGATAACAGCCTTAACAATAATTTAGGAGTAAACACCTCCAACACATTGATATACTGCACGTATTTCTCCATGGCAGGTATTTTTTCGACTAATTTTATGAGCCAGGATAAACGGAAAAAAAATAAAATCAACAATAAACAGATGAAAATGGAAAGGAATAATAATGTTTCTATCCAGAAATAGGATAATCCCATCACATGTTCATTATGTTCCAGTTTATAATTCAATAAATAAAATAAGCCTATGCAGCCCATAATCAGTGTAATAATTAACTGGCTGATACTCCCCGCAATAGAAAGAGATATGGCTTTAATACGGCTCCCATCCTTTACATAAAGAATTCTGCCCCCATATTCTCCAATCCTGTTTGGAGTATTAATGGATAATGTAACTCCTGTCAGAACGGATTTGTATGCGGTAATGAAATTCATTTTTTGAACAGGCTGAATTAATATCTGCCATTTTCTTGCTTCAACTCCCCAATTAATAAAAACCATTAAAATCACCGACCAGAATTTCCAGGCATTTTGGCCAAATGGAGCTTCTTTGATCAGGTGAAGAGATTGATCCAGATTCGGTTGAGAATTAATTTGTTGATATAAGGAATAGAAAAGCCAGGCACCCAATAAAGGGGCGATGACGTATTTGAATATTCTTTTGATATTTTTGTTTCGAAGGATCATGTAGCTTTGAGCACGAATTCTTTCAGTTATTTTGTAGAAAAAGGAATAAAATCAGGTAAAAATAAACTTCCATTGGATAAAACCGCAAAAATCATTTTAGGAATTGACCCAGGTACACTGGTAATGGGTTTTGGAGTAATAAAAGTGACCTCAAAAGGTGTGACTTTAATCGTCATGGATGTTTTAAAAATTTCTTCGAAATTAGATGCCTACGAGAGGTTAAAAATTATTCATACCAAAATACAGGAACTTCTTATAGAGTATTCACCCCATGAATTTGCAATTGAAGCGCCCTTCTTCGGTAAGAATGTGCAGAGTATGCTCAAATTGGGACGAGCTCAGGGTGTAGCCATAGCTGCTGCCATGCAGGCGGGTCTGACTGTAACTGAATATTCGCCCAGGAAAATAAAACAATCCATTACGGGCAACGGTAATTCGGATAAATTGCAGGTTTTAAAAATGCTTCAACGAATCCTCAACTTTAGTGAAGAACCTAAGTTCTTTGATGCCACAGATGCGTTGGCAGTAGCTGTCTGTCATCATTTCCAGGGAAATACATTGTCTGTTACAGGTACTAAAAAACTATCCGGATGGAATGATTTTTTATCCAAAAATCCGGAAAGGCTAAAAACATAGTGTTTCGACTTTTACTGAATTCAGCCTTTCTATCCCTGATATTTTAATCCAGATTTCCCAATATCTTCTCCTGGATTTCTTTCATTCTTTCAGCAGGAAGAGATAATTTTTTTCGGGTAAAATTTAAATCGCCTGCAGAGTTCAGCGGCACCAGGTGCATATGGGCATGCGGCACCTCAATGCCGACCACACTAAGCCCGCACCGGTTACAGTCAAATGTTTTTTCAATAGAATCAGCTATTGGTTTTGCAAACAAAAAAATCTCCTTCAGGTACTCCGCCGGCATATCAAAAAACTTATCAACCTCTATTTTTGGTATCACAAGAGTGTGCCCTTCCACGAGAGGATTAATATCTAAAAATGCATAGAACTTTTCGTTCTCCGCTATTTTGTAGGAAGGAATTTCGCCATTAATTATTTTAGTGAATATGGTCATAGCCTGCTTTTTATTTGGAAAAAATATTAAATAGTATCCTTACAAAAATAGGCAAACTATCAGACGGTAATACTTTCAATCCTGAATTTGATAACACCTGCAGGAACTTTTATTTCTGCAATATCTCCTACGGCTTTACCCAGGAGGCCATTTCCAATTGGTGAGGCGGCGGATATTTTTTTCAATTTCAAATCTGCTTCTTTTTCAGAAACAATTTGATAGGTTATCTCTTTTTTTGTATCTAAATTGGTGAGGGTCACTTTTGTGAGTATAGTTACTTTAGAAGTGTCAATAGTGGTTTCATCCACAATCCTTGCGGTAGCTATAATCGTTTCCAATTGTTTAATTTTTGCTTCGAGCATTCCCTGGTCATCTTTTGCCGCATCGTATTCAGCATTTTCTCTAAGATCACCTTTTTCACGCGCTTCACCTATGGCTCTTGCTGCAGCAGGTCTTAGTACACTTTTCATGTGGTATAATTCTGCCTGTAGTTCTTCAAATGTTTCTTTTGTAACATAGTTTATCTGGCTCATTCTCTTCTTTTTTAATATTTGTTCTAACCAAAAAAAATACAACGCCCCATATTTACTAAGGCGTTGTATAATGGCAAATATAATAAATTTTTATTGCTAATCCAGCGATAATTTTTTAAGTAAAATTTTCGCCATTTTGTAGAAAGCCTCCTGGCTATATCCTGCAATATGTGGCGTTATTATTACATTCGGCTGAGAGAACAACCAATCCAATCGTTCTCTTTCCTCTATTGTATAGGTCTCCAATCTTTCATTTTCAAGAACATCCAGTGCTGCTCCGGAAATCTTTTTAGTCTTCAATGCCTGTATCAAAGCAACCGTATCTGTCACTTTCCCCCGGCAGGTAGAAATAAAATAAGGCGAGTTTTTCAGAGAATTAAAAAAACTCTCTCCTGCCATATGTCTTGTTTCTTCTGTGAGAGGTAAATGCATACTGATAATATCTGCGTATCTACCTAACTGTTCCAGGTTGGCTTCTTTGATATACCCTCCCCCGAAATCAAATTTATACTTATCATAAGCAAGAACGGTCACCTCAAAAGAGGAAAGTAATTTGGTAAGAGCACTTCCTGTATTTCCGTAACCAATGATACCGATGGTTTTTCCCTCCAATTCCATTCCCCTGTTTCCCTCCCTGATCCATTTTCCTTTTTTTATTTCGTTATAAGAAGAACATATCTTATTCGTGAGGTTCAGGATCAACCCCAAAGCATGCTCTGCTACTGCATTCCGGTTTCCTTCCGGACTACTGACGCAAATAATTCCTTTTGATTGTGCATATTCCACATCTATCAATTCCATTCCGCTTCCTAACCTGCCAATCCATTTCAACTGAGTGGCCCGGTCTAGTATTGCCCGGTCAATAGGGAGCCTGGTTGTTACAATTAAACCTTCTGCCTGGCTAATAGTAGCACTAAGTTCTTCATAACTAATTTTTTCAGCATTAAAAACTGAATAACCCTTTTTCTGTAGAGTATCTGTTAAATAATTGTGTGCTTTCGCGGTGATAATTACCTGCCTTTTCAAGTGTATTTTATTTAGATTCTAAAGCAATCATGCTAATTTCTACATTTACATTTCTAGGTAATTCCCTTACAGCAACTGTTTCTCTTGCTGGAAAATCCTTCTCAAAATGCTTCCCGTATTCTTCATTTACCGTTGCAAAGAAACTCATATCTTTTAAGAAAATAGTTGTTTTAACTACATGGTTAAAATCCATTCCGGCTTCCTTAAGTACTGCCTGCAGGTTAAGCATTACCTGGTTTGTTTCTTCCGTTAAATCCTTGTTTCTTAATTCTCCTGATCCCGGAACGATTGCTACCTGGCCGCTAAGAAAAAGGAATCCGCCGGCTTTTACTGCCTGGCTGTATGGCCCGATCGGATCCGGGGCTGAAGATGTATTGATGATTTGTTTGTTCATGTTAATAATTTTGAAAAGGGATAAAGTTGCAAAACTTTCCATCAAATAACAAACCTATTTTTGTAAAAATGAAAGCATGAGAATATTTATATATGCAAATGAAAGTCAGCGGGATGAAATCAGCTTGAAACCAGCCGTTCCCGGAATATATTTTCACTTTTCAAAGAATTTGCCTAATGCAGATGAAATAGATAATCATGAGGTATTTTTTTTGTTGGATGGTGAAAATGAACAAATGAATTTTAACCAATTTCACTTTAAACCAGTTGTTATTAATTCTGTTTCAAAAAAATTATCTGCTAACAGGCTTCCAAAAAATATAGCACGCATAAATGGATGGCCAGGATTTTTAGAAAGATCTGTCTGGGAAATCGCCTGTGAGGAAAAAGATATTTTTGTGCCGGTGTTTCAAAAATTGAATTGGGAAATATTGGCGGTTAAAGATGAACCCGGAATGGTTTCAGGAAGAGTGGTCAGCATGATTATTAATGAAGCTTTTTATGCTTTAAAAGAAAATATAAGCACGAAAAAAGAAATTAACCTCGCAATGAAATTAGGAACGAATTACCCATTAGGACCTTTTGAATGGGCAGAAAAAATAGGTGTTGAAAAAGTCTTTGACTTATTAACAGTTTTATCTGAGAAGGATAATCGTTGCGTGCCATCGTTCCAGCGCAATGCAAAGATTTAGATCCGGTAAGACTAAAACCAAAATTATTAAGTGTATTTTATATAAATACTTATTTTCAAATACAGTATAACTGTTCTAAGAAATTATTTGATCAATGACCGCTCAACACTACCTTTTAAATATTCATACTACCGGCGAAACTGCTTTCGTTAATTTATCCAAAAAAGATCATGCATTAGGTTCGGTATTTAATCAGGAATTTAAAGAACATGCAAAATTCTTGCACCCCGCTATTGATCATTTATTAAAGGAAAATAATATTATTCCCATTGATATAAGCGCAATTTGTGTAACAGATGGGCCCGGTTCCTATACGGGAATTCGTGTAGGCCTCGCCGCTGCCAAAGGACTTTGCTACGCCTTAAAAATTCCATTGATTACATTAAATACTTTAGATGTCCTGGCCATATCTGCCATTAAAACAATTAATGACCCATTGAGCCTTTATTGCCCAATGATTGATGCAAGAAGGATGGAAGTTTACGCAGCAATGTATAATTTTCAACATATACGGCTCATGGAACCTCAGGCACTAATATTGGATTCATCTTTTTCTGAAGACTATACTCATAAAAAGGTCTGTTTTTTTGGAAGCGGAAGTATGAAGTTTCAGAGTCTCATTGTAAATGATAAACCAAATTATAGTTTTAAAGATATTGACATTATTCCGGATGCTATGGTTAAAATGAGTTATACCAAATTTTTATCCGGTGATTTTTCCGACCTCGCTTATTCAGAGCCTCAATACCTTAAAGATTTCATTTCAACAACAAATAAATAAATTTTATACATTCTTTAATATCTTTTTATTTTGTATATCAATTTTCCATGCTTATCTTCGTACGTGAATACATTTTAAATAAACACCATTATCTATTTTTAAAACTCTAATTGATGACAGAATCAACGCACCACACCAACCACCAAACTAGTTCAGACTTTCCACTACAAGAAAGTGATTATATCAGAATTAAAAAGGCGGCTTTAGTATTAAGAGCACTTAATCATAAATTAAGACAGCAAATTCTTAAGACTATATACGACCATAAAAGAATTACTGTAACTGAACTTTATGTAAAACTTCGTTTAGAGCAGTCAGTTGCTTCACAACATCTGGCTATTTTAAGAAAAGCTGAAATCGTTTCAACCGTTCGAGAAGGAAAATTTATTTTTTATGCTATTAATGAGGCACGTATCGCTGATATTAATTCATTCGTAAAGAGCCTCGTAGGGTAATCAATTCGTCTAAGCCAGGTTTGGTTACGAACCTTGCTTAGGCGTTTGATCTAAAGTTTTTACATGTATATTGAACAAATTTATACCGGCTGCCTCAGTGAGGCAGCCTATTTTATTGAAAGTAATGGCGAAGCTGCTATTGTTGACCCTATGCGGGATATAGATAATTACCTTTTTTTATAAAAAAATATCTAAATCATCTTTAAAAATTATCTTTGAAACACATATCCATTCGAACTTTATTGCAGTCATTTGGACTTAAGTAAAAAAACCGGTGCTCAAATCGTATTTGCGCCGGCAGCGGATGCCCTGTTTAATTTTCATTCGGCAAAGGATGGAGAAATATTTATGCCTCCCTGAGAGCTCAGTCAATGGAGGAATTTATTGCTTCAGTTACAAAAGATTTATAAAATAGGCCAAAAGCCATTTTATAAATCTTAGAGGGTATTTTACTGATACTAAAATTATTCGGAACGTTTATAATTTATATTCGGTATTAAACAAAATCACAGGCTATTTTGCCCGAAACACAAAAATAAATAAAGAAGGATACGCTCCTTTAAAAAATATTATGAACAAAGGATTAGTTTCTTTCACAATTAAAGAATTTAAAGAAAAGGTGATACAGAATTGTATTATCCTGGATACCAGAAATTCAACGGGATTTACAGAAGGATATATTCACGGAGCTATTTCAATAGGCCTGGATGGGAGATTTGAAGAATGGGCTGGAAATATATTACCCATTGATCAACCTATACTATTAGTTACTGAACCTGGAAAAGAAGCCGAAACTATTACACGACTTGCCCGTGTTGGATTTGAAAAGGTAGAAGGGTATTTAAAGGGAGGTTTTGACGAGTGGAGGAGTTCAGGTGAATCCATTGATTTGATTATAGATATAGAAGCAGATGAATTAGCTATGGATCTTCCGTTTGATGATAATTTAATGGTGGTTGATGTAAGAACGCCCCATGAATTTGCTGAAGGACATGTGAAGGATTCTACCAATATTCCTTTAAAAGATCTGACAGATCTTGCCCAGATAGCAAGCCTGGAAGAAGACCAAAACATTTATGTGCATAGTGGGGAAGGATATTCAAGCGTGATAGCCGCATCTTTATTAAAAAGACAGGGATACCACAATCTTAGAAATGTATTAGGAGGTTGGAATAAAATAAAAGAAGAGGAAAATATACCCATTGAAAAAAGCGGGGAAGTACTGAATTAATTTACCATAAAATCTCTTTCCTAAAGAGATTTTGCCTCAATTTCAAAAAAGTTCTTAAAATTCAGTTATTGCAGAGTAGGGAATTAACTGCATTTACATTGTCTTCACAGAATTAAAAAATTTCTGTTGATTTACATTCTTTGTGACAAGACAAAAAAAAAGCGATACTTGAGTGTATCGCTTCAATAATTTTTTAGGTGGAATTAATCCCAACTTTTTTTAGCTACACCATCTTTTACAGCTTGTAAAGCATTTGCCTCGCTAAGCATAGTAGTCATTTTATTTCCTTTACCGTCATTTCCCTGAGCCATGTAGCCACCGCGGGATGTTTTGGTAATTACTGCATCTTCCATTGGAACATTTTTCTCTTTTGTTTTCATGCAATACGCTGTTAACTTCTTCGCCATTTTAAATTGTTTTATTGTTTATGAATGTTATTGTTTATAAGTCAAGTTGACTGACCATTATATCAAATTTAGCTATTAAAACTAATTTTCGACATATTATTTTTATCCGTGTCTTTTTAAGTTCTCCTTATATGAATTATTTATTTTTCCAAGTAGTACGTTTAATCTGTAGGAGAAGTACATTTCGAAGGAATATTCCATCACTTTAGCATTGAAATCATAATAAGGACTTATTCTGAAATTAAAGTCAGCACCGTTAAAAATACGGGTATTATAAATAAAACTTGTTACTAATAATTCCCGGTGTTTTTCTGTTACGCCAGGGTATTTTTCACTTACCGAACTGAACAATGAATTACCACGTGGATTAATAAAGCCATTTCCGTTCCAATAGCGCAGATCAATGTCAAAAAATTTAAATTTCAATAGTAAATGAGATAAATAAGCATTTCCCTCGTTCCAAGGTTGTCGCTTATTACCTGAGATATCCTTGTAATTAAGGTAGTGATTTTCAAAAATAACCTTCTTGAAAAAATCATTATTTAAACTAAAATCCATAGAAAGTCCCAGACCACTATTTACCAGTGATGTCAAAGGTTCATTTCCAATATCTATTTGACCACCTTTATGAGAATACAACATTTGCAGAGGCACCTTCAACTTAAATGACTCTTTATCGATAACATTGAAAGAAGACGTGTACCCAACATCAAACTCCTCTTTAAATGGATCACCAAAATGAATGGCCGTTCTCCAGTTAATATAAAAATCATGATTATACGGTTTCGTATCTACAAGAAATTGAAACCCATTTTCCAATTTTTCTTTTATAATGAGCTTATCATCATAAATCGGATCTACAAAGTGATGATTAATATTTCCTTCCAGGTTTCCTAAAATATAGGATGAATGCTTTGCCTGGTATTTTACGGAGAATGTAGGCAGCAAAGAGGTATATTCTTTTCTTCCAAATTCCTTTTGAAGATATATTCCGGCCTTAATAGTAAAACGGGAGGTTGGCTGATATTGCAATTCCGGAATCAATTGATATCCGAAAAGTGTTCCACTTAAAGGAATATCTGTAAAATATTCTGTATTGTGCAGATAGTTCAGGTTATAAATGTTTAGGGAAAGCTTGTTACTATCTTCCGGTTTAATAAACTGTCGTTGTTTAAATACCGGGTAGTCAACCTGGGCACTTGCATTAAAGAGAAACAGGATTCCCACAGTAAGAAAAAATAATCTCATAAAATCGAATTGTAGCTGTTGCAATTAATTTGCAATAATACACTTCTCTAAATAAAAAGCTTCTTCATTTCTGAAAAAGCTTCTTATTTATATTACGATAAATATTTTAGACATCCAATTTTGCATACTTGGCATGTGATTCAATAAATTCCCTGCGGGGCGGAACCTCATCTCCCATTAACATACTAAATACTTCATCTGCTGTTACTGCATTTTCTATCGTTACTTGTTTTAGCGTACGCGTAGCAGGGTTCATGGTCGTTTCCCATAACTGTTCACTATTCATTTCTCCCAAACCTTTGTAACGCTGTATGTTCACGGAACTTTCATTTCCTGCAGCTACCTTTTGTATCCATTCTTTACGTTCTTCGTCATTCCAGGCATATGTGTGTTCTTTTCCTTTCTTCAATTGATAAAGTGGAGGCTGCGCTATATACACATAACCTTGCTCTACCAATTCTTTCATATATCTATACACAAATGTAAGGATTAACGTAGCAATATGGCTTCCATCCACATCAGCATCCGTCATAATGATCAATTTATGATAGCGTAATTTAGATATATCAAGCGCTTTAGGATCTTCGGCTGTCCCTATTTTTACACCCAGGGCTGTAAACATATTCCGGATCTCCTCGTTATCATAAATCTTATGTTCCATTGCTTTTTCCACATTCAGGATTTTACCACGCAAAGGAAGTATAGCCTGGTAGCTTCTGTCTCTGCCCTGTTTTGCCGTTCCACCCGCCGAGTCCCCTTCCACAAGAAATAGCTCACATTTATATGGATCCTTATCACTGCAATCCGCCAATTTACCTGGCAATCCTCCACCGGTAAGTACACTTTTACGTTGTACCATTTCCCTGGCTTTTTTAGCAGCGGCCCTGGCTTGAGCAGCAAGAATTACTTTTTGAATAATAATCTTTGCTTCTTTCGGATTTTCTTCTAGATAAGCGGATAATACTTTGCTTAAAGTTGAATCTACAATTCCCATTACCTCATTATTGCCTAATTTGGTTTTGGTTTGTCCTTCAAACTGGGGTTCAGGAACTTTTACTGAAATAATAGCACTTAATCCTTCCCTGAAATCATCTCCTTCAATTTCCACTTTGGCTTTTTCAAACATACCTTCTTTTTCACCATAGGATTTAAATACCCTGGTGACAGAGCGTCTGAAACCGGAAACGTGTGTACCCCCTTCTATTGTATTGATATTATTTACATAACTAAAAAGATGTTCCTGGTAGCTGGTATTATAATTCATAGCTACTTCTACAGTCACATTATTAACCGGATCAAACCCGTCGCAATAAATCACCGTTGGCAATAACGATTGTCTGCCGCCATTCCGATCGATCAATTCCACGAATTCTACAATTCCTCCTTCACTATGAAACGACTTGGTATAAGCTTTTCCATCTTCAACTATCTCCCTCAAATCATTTAAAACGATGGTAATGTTTTTGTTCAGAAAAGAAAGTTCCCTTAAACGGTTTTCCAGCGTATCGCGGTTATATTCAGAAACAATGAAAATAGTGTTGTCCGGCCAAAAACGGATAGTCGTACCCGTCAGATCTGTTTCGCCTATTTCCCGAACAGGGTACTGAGGAATTCCTTTTGCATATTCCTGTTCAAATATTTTACCATCCCTGTTTACAGTTACCTGGAATTTACTACTTAAAGCATTCACACAGCTCACACCTACTCCATGAAGTCCGCCACTCACCTTGTAGGTATTTTTATCAAACTTACCACCGGCGTGCAATACCGTCATAACTACTTCAAGAGCACTGCGGCCTTCCTTTTTCATGATACCTGTAGGAATACCACGGCCATTGTCTTCTACAGTTATAGAATTATCTTCATTAATTGTTACTTCAATTTTGTCACAGTATCCTGCGAGTGCCTCATCGATGGAGTTATCAACGACCTCATATACTAAGTGGTGAAATCCTTTATTACCAACGTCACCTATATACATTGCCGGACGTTTTCTTACTGCCTCAAGTCCTTCTAAAACCTGGATGCTGTCTGCGCCATAGTTTTCAACTTTAGGTGTGGTTAATTCTACTGTTTCTTCTGCCATAAAAGATTGGGATAAATGATAAATTTTAATCAAACAAAATAAGCTGCAAATTTACTTAAAAACAGGGGCAATACCTAATTAAATTAAGTGCACTTCGAGTGTCCGGAAAAAGAAAGACATACAGTATTTATCTCATAAGGCATTGAACTATAAATCCCATAGAATATTCATTTCTTTAAGGGTAGGGAGGAGTTTTTTCTAAATGCTTTTTGGCGAAATAGCAGTCTATATAATGTTAAAGCAATTTAGATAGTTTTCATCCGAGATCAAAAAACTGTATCTTTGCAAAATTCAAATGGAATCCGTTCAAAACATATTAGCCGTTGCCCTAAGTCATCCTGTAATGCAGGAAGAGTTAGAATTAGTTCAGCATAGAACGCAAACGATACCAGGTTCGGTTCATTATGTAATAAACAGATATAAAAAAACACCCAATGCCCTTCTGAATGATATGGGTATGATGGTGTACAATTATAACCATGACAATAAGGAAGACTCTTCTTTAGAATTGGTTTTTTGTATATCCGGAAACAGGTATTGCAAGGAAAAAGATGAAGAGTGCAACTTTTGCAAGCATTCACAATCACATGATTGTGGTGAAGTGGTTGAAACGATTGATGTAGCCTGTTTCAGGTTTAATACCAGTCATCTTTCCCAATTCGTAAAAGGATTAAAAACGACTACGTTCTCTGAGGATATTTTAAATTTCAATTACACCAATTCTTTTTCTAAAATAATGCCTCTCTGCTCCAGAACGCAGTTGGTTTTAGATGGGTTAATGAACCATGATTTTTCTGAAAGCATGGAAAATATTTTCATTAATGCTCAAACCCAAATGCTTTTACTGTACAGTATGGATTGCATGGCCGGGGAAGGCGAGGACGTGTTTGAATGTAAATTCCTGGCAAATGAAGCGGACCGTGAAAAAATAGCCCTGGCACGGGAAATTCTTTTGCAACATATAGGAGAGCCACTTACAATCAAAGAGCTAAGCCGTAAAGCTGCAATTAATGAATGCTATCTGAAAAAAGGATTTAAAGAAATGTATGGAACAACCATATTTGATTTTTTCCAAAGTCAACGAATGGAACATGCTAAATATTTACTCTACGAAAAAGGACTGACGGTTACAGATGTATCTGCATCTTTAGGCTATTCCTCTATCTCCCATTTTTCTACTGCTTTTAAAAAGCATACCGGGTTAAAACCGTGTGAATTGCTTTTGAGATAATCTATTATTTACGATTAGTTTTATTGTGCACAAGCTGATTTAATCCATTAGGCTTTTTTCTTTCCTGGAGATTCTCATTTAATAATTTTGCAATAACTTTAGATCAGTAATTTTATTCCTGAAATAATTTTCAAGATTGATTGTTTCTCCAGTTGTTTTTAAATTAAAGAAATTATGAAAACGATATTCTTTGCAATTCTCCTTCTATTTATTGGCAATCATCTCATAGCCCAAACCGGAATGCTTGAGGAAATAGTTATTAACTCTGCACCAAAAGCAAAATTATTATACGAAACAGAAAAGGGGTTTATATATGCTTTACCCCAAGACAAAATGCCCTGTCTTGTTCCACGGATTAATTCCAATATGCCCATCGCAAGATCTAAAGTACCCGGTTACATCCCAAATTCTTTGCTTAAGAAAGGGCAAAGCCCAATCGAAATTATTCCTTTAAAGAAATTATCGCTCACAACACCTAAGGGAATTTTTTTCCAAAAAACGGAAACAATTAAAACCTTTCCTAATAAAAAGTAACGCTTCATTCTTCCAATTCAAGTCAAATGAGCTTTTATTTTCCTCATTTAGATACCCTTTCCTGACTTTTGACACTAATGTGATAAAACTCTGATTTTTTGAGAGCAATTTTGCAGTATCTAAAAATGCGACAGAAACTTACATATACAATTATTGCATTAACTCTTTTCTCTTTTTCCTATGGGCAAAAAAAAAACGACACTACATATAATAAAGTGCTGGATGAAGTAGTCGTTACAGGAACCCGAACAGAGAATAAAGTATCGAATTTACCCTTACCCATACAGGTTATTTCTGCAAAAACCATCCGGGAATCGGGTTCTCAAAAGTTACTGGACATTTTACAAATGCAATCCGGCTTAATGGTAGCATCAAATCCACTTGGAACCGCTTTACAAGGATATCCGAATCCCTTTGGAGATGGTATTCAAATGCAAGGCCTGGATCCATCTTACACCTTAATACTTATTGATGGAGAACCAATGACGGGAAGAAACGCCGGCATCATTAATCTGGGGAGAATAGCTGTGGGAAACATCAAGCAAATAGAAATTTTAAGAGGCCCTGCCACAAGTCTTTATGGATCTGATGCACTGGCAGGCGTTATAAATATCATTACCCTGGATCCGGTTAAGAATAATGCAGAATTGCAAACTCATTACGCTTCCAATAACACTCTTGGTCTTTCAGGTTCCGCAAATTTAAAATTTAATAAATCCGC
>JBBSUB010000097.1:0-15055 GCA_038235345.1 Chitinophagales bacterium | reverse complement strand
GTTGAGATGGACTAACATATTTATACTTGGATGCACGGTTTTTTAATGCCTTGGCCATATTTGCTTGCATTTAATTCAAACAAATTTCAATAATAATCACGACAGTAAAGGATCTAAATAAAATCAGCAGACCCTAATTAACATACAGGTACTTCCACCGCCATCAAGATTAAGGGCTTCAACACAACCAATGTCCTTCATCACTTTTGCCAATTCAATAAGTGAAAGCCCGGCTGCGGTTTCAGAGCGTCCTTCGCATACAAACACGATCAGTTTATCGTCTTTTGTATAACCCATTGCAGTACGCGGATGCCGGTCGTTAATGGCTTTTCCGGCAAATTTCAATTCTTCATTATTAGTAATTTTGACCTCTCCATTTTGAACCAAAACAGGTCCCCCGCCAACGGCAGTGCGTACTTTCCATTTTGTAAAAACCGGAATTGGAGTATGGTCGGATCCGGCGTAACCCCCTGCAATTGCAGTTGTAGATTTTTTCACGTCTTTAAATCCCGGATCTGAAAGTGAATCCCTGTAAAAAGGTACAGGTGTTTGCGAAGCATAAACAAACCTTTTGGAAGAATCTGAAAACACCCAGGCCACATCAGCGTTCCTTTTTTTTGAAATACCCAACGCCCCAAAAAAAGGATGCCTGTACGTAAGTGTATCTTTTCCATTTACTGAAAGGCTATGCTGATTGTAACTTAAAATTTTTCCGTTCTTCACGACTACATTCAGATTTTGATTTGTTTCAAACGTAAAAAAGGACGTATTAACGACCAGTAAAGGATGTTGATTCTTTTCATAGAATGCAGCAGGTGTAATTCTTCTTCCTTTTGTAGTGTCACTTGTAAAAATGATATTTTTATCTTTTAAATCAGCGATTGCATAATACATCACATTCGGTTTACCATCAATGGAGTCTACCGATTTATACACATGCATAGAGCCGGGTAATGGCTGGTAAAGTGAATCGATCTTTATCCATTGACCTTGAGCATTTGCAAAGCTGATGATGAATAATGAATAGAAAAAAAGAGATAGCTGTTTCATTGAACATTTATTTAATAATCATGACCTTCCCCTTCAGATCGTATTTTTTTCCGACGATATCTTCTGCCTTTAATACCCAAACATACGTTCCTGTCTCCAATTTCTTCCCTGCAGATGAACCACTCCATCCTTCCTTCATGCTATTGGTAGAATAAATTTTCTTACCCCACCTATCGTAAACAGTAAAAAATGACAATGATTTAATACCAATGAAATAAGGTTTTAAAACATCATTTAGTCCGTCATTATTTGGTGTAAATACATTAGGTACATAAATAGCAGAACCCTTGAATACTGTTATCATGACAGAGGCTGTATCTGTACAACCCTCAACAGTTGTAACCTTTACTTTAAACCGCATATCATCCAGGACATCTCCAATTGGATTTGCGATTGCCGGATTACTCAAACCTGTAGAAGGCGTCCAGGAATATGCAAAGCCTCCTCCGGCATTTAATTGAAATATTGTATTTGGCAGCACGATGGTGTCTTTCCAGGCAATTGCTTCAGCAGCATTAATAAAAAGAGGCTGCTCAATCTGAGAGTTACAACCATTCATTCCTGTGGCTTTCAACTTTACGCTATAATTCCCTTTCTTTCCAAAAGAGTAAACGGTTTCTTGTCCATCTTTGAATGTTCCATCTTCAAACTGCCACTGCCATTTATTGATAGATTGATTGTCCGTGTTGATCCCTTTAAATGAAATGACTTCATCTATACACGCATTGTTAACCAAAAATGATATAGCAGGTTTGGTTTTTATAATAAAATCATCTGAAACCTTATTTGATTTACATCCGTATTCTGACGTTGCAGAAAAAGTAAGCGTATAATTTCCGGCGGCCAGATTTGGAAAATCAGGGTTTTTCTTTGAAGAAATCACCTGATTATTTATTGCCCATTCCCATTGATTTATGAGACCAATGGAGGAAGTTATTGTTGTTGAAATTTGGGGAGTAATACTTTCACAGGTATCAAACACCTGCATCGTTACTTTCGGAATATCTCCGATAATAATATCACGAGTAAATGACTTGCTGGCACATCCATCATTCGAAGTAAATTGATGTGTAACCTTATAAATTCCCGCATTGGAATAATTATGGATAGGGCTGGCAATGATACTTTTATTTCCATCACCAAAATCCCAGAGATAATTACTAATTCCTACCGAACCAACTGAATTATTTTTAAACTCGACAGGAGTGCCCAGACAAAATCCACTCTTATCTAATTGTGTCTCAAACTCAGGGTCAAGTGAGGTACAAAACTTTTGCACATTAACCATCCCTCCCGTAGCACCGCTGAAGCCCCAATAAACCATCGGATCATCATTGAACACATCTTTCACCAGGTTTACCTTTGCTCCGACACGCCATTGCCCATCAAAATAAGAAGATAAAGAATCAGTAGCCGGATTCCAGACAATTCTCAGTTTATGCCATTTACAATCCTCAATATTATCACTTGTGGCAGAAGCCGGAACTGGTCCTGCTAAATCATTTTTATGTTGGATGTCCCCATTTAATTGAATACTGATGTGATCAAATGTCGGATCATCACCCGGGTTCTTATACGTATCCAACGGAACACCGACAGAAGGCGTAATTCCCTGGAATCCTAATCCTGATCCATAGGCTCCAAGACTGGTGCTTTTGGGCTGAAGAATGAAGACAATTCCGTCCGCTCCATCCGGGTCTTTGCAACCCAGGTACACATCAAAAAAATAATCAAATGGTTTTGTGAGATCAATCTTTGTTGACTGCCATACACTTCCAAAAACAAATTCCTGTTCGGTGGTTAAAACATAACAATTGCAACTTTCCTTTGTTGCTGAACCATTCAATATATATTGGCCAAACGAAATATGCGGCGTTAGTATAAATAATCCTCCAATAAATATTAATCGTTTAAACCCATTCATATTGTTTGTATCGGATTAACTAATTGAAATAGTTATCAACAATACCTGTTTTATATTTCATTTTAATGTTCGTTTCAATCCTAAATTATTTATTCTGAAAAAACAAAACAAACAATGCAGCAAACAATTAATTAACCTGATTTTCCTTCAGCCACTTTTCCCTTCCATACCCTGGTATAACATGTTTCTCGCTATGGTATGATGAGCGCACAAGCGGACCGCTTTCAACATAATCCAACCCCAGTTCATACCCTATCCGGCGATATTCTGCAAACTCATCCGGATGAACAAAGCGCTGAACTTTCAGGTGTTTTGGAGTTGGTTGTAAATATTGACCGATGGTAATTACGTCCACATGACTTTCCTTTAAATCCCGCATCGTCTGGATCACTTCGTCTCTTTCCTCACCCAGGCCCAGCATGATGCCACTTTTTGTTCGCATACCACCTTTTTTCAGAATGCGCAATGTTTCCATACTTCTCCAATATTTTGCCTGTATTCTAACGGAACGGGTTAATCGCTCCACAGTTTCAATATTGTGGCTTACCACATCCGGGGCCACATCTATAATGCGTTGAATATTTTCTTCCTCTGCTTTAAAATCAGGAATCAATGTCTCTAAAGTTGTTTCAGGATTTAATGCACGTACTGCTTTAATGGTATTTTGCCAGATAATAGATCCCCCGTCTTTTAATTCATCCCTGTCTACAGAAGTAATCACAGCATGTTTAACTTTCATCAAATTTATTGCTTCAGCTACACGCTGCGGTTCATCCCAATCCACAGCCAAAGGCCTTCCTGTGGATACTGCACAAAATCCACAACTCCTGGTGCAAATATTTCCAAGGATCATAAAGGTAGCGGTACCTTCTCCCCAACATTCGCCCATATTAGGACAGTTTCCACTTTCACAAATAGTGTGTAATTTATGTGTATCTACCAGGCTTCTAACGTGTTTATATTCTTCTCCGATTGGCAGTCTTACTCTAAGCCAGGATGGCTTTTTGGGCTTTGCTTCCGCAGCCACTATTTCTTCACTCATTCAAATTTATTTTATTGGTATAAAAAGAAAACGGACCTCTATTTACGTTTTCCAAAGATCAATGAAAAATAGGCCCCATAAAAAAACTTCTTTTCGTCATTGTAAACCATTTGTGGTATTTTCTTCGAATAATACTCGGCATTCACTCCTACTTCCAGTGCGGAAACGATATCATTAAAAATTCCATAGTCAAACCGTAGCGCAGCTTTGCCATATACTCCCGGAGTTACGGTCATTTCACTCCAGCCTTTACTCAAAGTCGGGCCACCAAATATTGCACCTCCTAAAAAGTCAAGACTATCCGGTGAATTGTATTTTACATATTTCAAATCGTTGCCTGTGTTTATCTGCACATAATAGGGCCTTAAAAGCGCCAGCGATAGTCCACCCCCAACATTTCCTGTAACACTCACGCCGTTTTTATTTGATTTATTCCCGAATAATATCTGTTGCTGAACACCCAGTTTAACGGGGTAAAAATTATTAATTTTCCCATAAACAAAAGGAATACTTTGAGAATAAAGGCTGCTTAATTTTTCTTCCTTCGGGTGTTTGCGTTCACTGATATCTAATTGAAACAAAAGCGCCTTTTTAACAGAACTTGCACGGCCAACTTCAAAAAAGGCTCCGTAACCATCTGTCGTAAGTTTAAGGCCAAAAACAGTACTTTTTCGGTGAGTAATAACTCCCTCCTCCTCCATTCTGACCATCTCATTTATTTGAGCTTTTTTCTGTTCTTGTCGGTCTTTCTTCTTATTTTGCGCAAAAGAATTTAATGAAAACACGGATAAAATTAAAATCAATAGGGTTTTTTGCATCTCTTTAGATTAAGATTTATGCTGTAAATTTATACAAAAAATAGACAATGA
Source organism: Chitinophagales bacterium (assembly GCA_038235345.1). GTDB lineage: Bacteria > Bacteroidota > Bacteroidia > Chitinophagales > Chitinophagaceae > Ginsengibacter. The sequence goes on along the minus strand of JBBSUB010000097.1, from coordinate 10,170 downwards.
CTGCTTCAATAATTTATAAAGGAAATTTGCGCTGTGAGTCGGTGCATATTCAAAGCAATTCTCAAATTGAAACGGATGCGCCAACAGATAACCGGGGCAAAGGGGAAAGGTTCTCTCCGACTGATCTTCTCTGTGTTTCTCTTGCAACCTGCATGCTAACTACCATGGGTATCAAGGCAAATGATATGGAAGCAAATATCGATAACGCTAAAGCAAGCGTTACGAAATATATGGCCAGTGATCCACGCAGAGTTGCCAAAATTGAGGTAATTGTTAGTCTTCCGGCAAATGAAAGTGATAAGGATAAGACAATTTTGGAAAGAACCGGAAATAACTGTCCTGTTGCAAAAAGTCTTCACCCGGATGTTGAATTGGTGATCAGTTATCAATGGGGGTAATAAGCGATTATCTGTTAGCTTTTAGCTAGAAGCGTTTCAAAATACTATTGCCGATAGAACACTTTAGACACAATTTATTTTGACAATATTCATTTTTTAATTGAATAAATGCCTGTGAATCATAGGCATTTTTATTTTCAAATTTCAAATTTCTGAATCCATCTGTGATGGTATTCTTCTCCGGAGATAAATTCTCCAACCAGGAGGTTGCTTTTTCTTTATAAGAATTTTCATCTTTGTGTAATCCATAAGCAAACAGCACAGGTACAACTGTATTAATAATAATATTATCGATCATTTGTTTGCCTAATCGCTTTTCCATGTATTCTGTTTCCCGCTCAAATAAATAATGATAATGCCAATAATCATTGGCAACCAGGTCAAACATTTTTCGCACCTCTTTTACAGAAGCTGTTTCTTTAAGTTTTGAAAATAGATGCTCACTATCATAAATTAATTTGGCCAGTTGTGCCAAACGGATGGACGGAAAATTTGCCGGCCTCATTCGTAAAAAGAACAATTCTCCACTTACCTGTTTTAATGCATATTTTTTTTGATAAAATAAATACTCCTTCTGCAGCATGAGTACATATTTGTCCTCAAACTGACCTTCCAACAAACGCGCCTGACCGAATAAAAGAGCTTCCAATTGAAGCAGATTATGTTTGTGTTTAGATAATAATGCAATAGGTAATGATTGAGCAATCTGCTTAAAAGCTGCACTGTTTATTTTTAAACCAAAATTAGCCGCGATATACCACCAAAAAACTTCTTCCCAATGTCCGTTTGCCTGTTTTAAGTCTTGCAGGATAGCAGATGATTTTGCGATCATTCTTTCTGCAACAAGCCTTTGCTTCCAATTGTTCAACATGAGTTCGTTCAGATCATCCAGTTGATTTTCACACGCAATAAATTTTGGATTCAACATGAGTTGCCGGTATTTTTCCAAAAGAATTTTAGATACCCGGCTTTGCAGTTCCAACGTTGGTAAATTATTGCCGGAAACATCCTTTATTTCAGCATTATGATGCCAGACTACATGCAGGATAATGTTGTCATAATTTGAATCACCTGTGTGTTTATGCAAATTCCAATGGCCGGACTCAATATGTACCTCTATATTTCCCGCCCAAATGGTATCGTCTATTTTGATTTTTGCCTGTGAAAAATCAGGTCCCTGGTGAGAATTATGATTCCCGGGATGAAAAATTAATAATGTACGTCCATCGGTACACGTAAGTTCACTATTATTATAATATTGAAATTTCCAGATGTATTGCAGAATATCTTCTTTCATCCTCTCAGATTTAGAAGAAGGAAGATAAATAATTTTCTTAATACCTTAGAAAAGAAAAATTAAATACCAAAGATTCATTCGTTTTTTGGTAATGCGAAAGTTTCTTTTGCGGTTTAATTCTATTATATTATTTCAGAAGAATACTCTGCATGTTTTATAACTTCTTTATTTCATAACAATGCTCTGCCGGTTATAAATGAAAATACTCCTCTGCTCCTGAATTTTTGTTCAGATTATTAAATCTTTCTTAAATTACATTTCAACATTTACTTAACCAATCAAAAACTAAATCCGGCATTATGATGAAAGGATATTTTATCGCATTATCTCTGCTCATAACTTTTGCGCTCCAGGCGCAGGAAAAACCGATTGCATTTAAGGGAGCATTAATTTACACCGTTGCTGGTGCACCAATTCAAAACGGGATATTGGTGGTTCATAAAGGAAAAATCGTCAGCGTTGGGAACGAAGGCAGTTCCATACCTGCAAATGCAACTGTCGTGGATGCAACAGGTAAAATCATTATGCCGGGACTGGTGGATAGTCATTCCCATCTTGGCGGACCGGAAGGAGGAGATGGCTCCGCTGCACTCAATCCGGAAACCAGGGCTTTGGATGCAGTAAATCCAACAAGTGATGGATTTAATAAAGCACTGGCCGGTGGAATCACCACTATTAATGTGATGCCCGGAAGCGGTCACCTCATGAGCGGCCAAACCTTGTATATTAAGATGCGGGAAGCTACAGTCATAGAAGATCTGCTTATCATCAATGAAAAAGGAGTTTATGGTGGAATGAAAATGGCGAATGGAACCAATCCGATGCGCACTACACCCGGTGCATTCCCCGGAACCAGAGCGAAGAGTGCAGCTATGGCAAGAGAATTATTTACCAAAGCTCAGGAGTATAAAAACAAAATGGATAAGGCAGGGAATGATTCTTCTAAAATGCCTGAAAGAGATTTGCGCATGGAACCTTTAGTGGAAATACTAACCGGGAAAAGAATTGTACATTTTCACACGCATAAAGCAAATGATATTCTCACCGTAATCCGATTGGGCCAGGAGTTTGGTTTCAAACCAGTACTTCATCACGTGAGTGAAGGTTCTTTAGTAGCTAAAGAAATTGCCGCGGCGGGACTCAAGGCATCTATCATTGCAATCGATGTTCCGGGAGGAAAAATGGAAGCAATGGGACTATCCCTTGGAAAGGGCGCGGCACTTGAAAAAGCAGGTGTGGATGTTGGTTTTCATACGGACGATGGTATTACGGATTCCAGGTTACTGATGCGTTCCGCCGCCTTAATGGTTCGGGAAGGTATGAGCCGCAACAAAGCGATCGAGGCATTAACACTTTCCGGCGCACGCATGTTGGATCTAAGCAGTAAAGTAGGTTCATTGGAAAAAGGAAAAGATGCAGATTTCCTGGTCCTGAGCGGAGATCCTTTTAGCATCTATACCAAAGTAGAGCAAACATGGGTAGAGGGTAATAAACGCTTTGACATCACGAATCCAAAACATAAGGCATTCTTAACCGGTGGCTATGATGTGTACTCGCCTGTTCGCGGTGAATTTCACCATCATGAAGGAGAAACGGATTAACCATTTTTTCGGAAATGAAGAGAAAATTTTAACCATACTGTCCGTAGAATTGAATCCATTTATTATTTAGAAAATACAACAATGAAAAAAATTATAATCGCCTTACTATTTTTATCTGTCCTTACAGAAACTAAAGCCCAGATAGCCATTAAAGCCGAAACCATTCATACCGTATCAGGAAAAACCCTCAAGAACGGTGTGGTGTTGGTAAAAAACGGTAAAATAGAAAACGTCGGTATCGGTCTTACTATCCCTTCAGGATATAAAGTATATGAAACAACTGTATTGACCCCGGGCTTGATCGATGCCAGAAGTCTTGTAGGCATTTCAGGTGCCATGAACATTCCAACAGACCAGGATCAATTAGATAAAACGAGTCCGATTCAACCTGAATTAAGGGCCATTGACGCCTATAATCCGGACGAGATGTTGGTAAAAGTTATCCGGGATTACGGTGTTACCACTATTCATACAGGACATGGCGTGGGTGCATTGGTGAGCGGTCAGACAATGATCGCAAAAACAAAACCCGGCACAGTAGAATCTGTGACAATCCAACCTCTTTCTATGTTGGCTATGACACTTGGTTCTTCGGTTGGAAGGAATTTCACTTCTCCCGGAACCAGTGCAAAACAAATATCGATGATCCGGACTGAACTGATGAAAGCGCAGGCTTATCAAAAAAAACAAGGAGATAAGGACGTAAGTAAAAGGCCGGCTGCCGATCTAAAAATGGATGTTCTTTTAAAATTATTAAAGGGAGAAATCAAGGCACTCATCACTGTAAACAGTTCCAAAGACATCATGAGCGCCATCAGGCTGGCGAAAGAATTCAATTTGAAATTAGTGTTGAATGGTGCTGCTGAGGCATACCGGTTAATACCGCAAATCAAAGACGCTAAAGCGGAAATTATTTTACATGCTACCATGGCGCGTAATGGAGGCGACATGGTAAATATGACAACAGAAAGCGCTGCTATATTGACTGCTGCAGGCATTCCGGTGAGTATTGAAAGCGGGTATGAAGCCTATGTTCCAAAAACACGGATTGTATTATTTGAAGCCGGACAAGCAATGGTGAACGGACTTTCCTTTGATGAAGCACTGAAATCAATCACAATGAATCCTGCTAAATTATTAGGAATTGACAACCGTGTAGGAAGTATTGAAAAAGGAAAAGATGCAGACCTTGTCTTATTTGACGGAGATCCATTTGAATATTTAACCAAGGTGAAAATGGTTCTTATTGATGGAGTTGTTATGGATTAGGTGTCAGGTGTCAGGCATTAGAATTAGCTGTCGGTACCGAAGGTCAGACAGCGGGTAAAATGTAGAAACGCTGCATTTACCGTAGACCAGAAGGCAAACCTGTCTGAAATGCGGTGCCGACCTAATTATTAACCGGTCTGATATGCGTTGCCGGCCTGTTTTCCAATTCGTGTAATTCGTGCCTGAAATTCGTGTTTAAAAATCCATAAAATCCGTGTTTTCCATACCCTATTCCTTATACGGAAACAACTTCAGCAACGCCTGGTAAATGGCGTTATGTAAAATAGTTGCATGGTTATCATCCGTCATTAATTTATAATCCAGGGTCAGATTTTTCTTGCCGGATTTTAGTAAAATATCTTTCAATTCATTTGCATCCCGGATCATAATTTTATCCTCTCCTTTACCAACGGCAATATAAACATACAGCGGGAGGTCAGCTTGTTTCTGCAAAATATCTTTTGCTTTTTCCAACAGGCTTTCATTATCCCACCACAGGCTTGGACTTACGATCAAATAATGAGAAAATAATTGAGGTTCCTTCAGTAATATTTCAGTAGCCAACAGCCCACCCAAAGATTGTCCGATCAAATATCTCGTTTGTGTTGTTTTATAATTTGTTGAAATAAATGGCTGTAATTCCTCTTTAATAAATTGGATGAATTCTGCGGAATGCCCGGTAGTTGGATAAGACTTTTTTAAATCCTTCAAATCAGTGTGAAACGTAAAATCTCTTCTCCTGTCTACGTTTGCTATACCTACAACGATGAAATCAGGCATTTGAAACATCAGGTTAAAAAATTGCACCAAACCCGTAATGTGTAAAAAATCTTCGTTCATGGTGCCATCCAAAAGATAGATGACCGGGTACCTTTTCGAAGGATCATATTTTTCCGGAAGATAAATATTTAATATCCTGTCTTCATGGAGTATATTGGAATGTAGTGTTCTGATATCACCAATGGTGAGCGGCTTTCTATCCTCTTTTTGAGCCTGAATATGCAAAGAGAAAAACATCAATACAGATAAAAGCAAAAAGGGAAAGCGTTTCATTTTATGAGTTTTATTGCCCGATAAAATTCGGAATAATTATTAAAGAAATAAAATTATAAAGAAGTATTCAACTTCCACACCGGTTGATGTTGTGAACATGAATTAAAAGTTTCTTGCCGACGTAAAGACATTTCCTCATTAAACTATTTAAAGGACTTCTTTTTTTTACCTGAAAACAGGAATCAGGAAAACAAATGATCACTAAAATAAACCACTTTTAAAAAAAAATATTCAAATGTAATAAACAACCATTTTGGCCGTTCAATTAATTATAGAAAGCAAACAAACATTTGTATTTTTTTGATATGCCAAAATATTTTTTCTTTTTGGTATATGCATAAAAGCCCAATATTCGCTTACCAAAACGCCTCAAATGAAATCAATTTTAATGCTGCTTTTAACCAGTCTTGTTATGGTTGGTTATGCTCAAAAGGAAACCGGCCCTTTTCCAAAATTTGGAAAAATAACTGCCAAAAACCTGGAAACTAAAATCTATACGGTTGATAGCAATGCTAATGCTGTAGTACTGAGTGATGTGGGATCTACCAGAGTTCAAGGAAATACAAGTGGTTGGTTTTCTCTTGTATCAAAACGCCATACTATCATACATATTTTGAACAAAAATGGGTATGATGAAGCGAGTATTGAAATTCCATTATACGTGGACGGCAGAAATGAGGAGAGAGTTTCCGGACTGAAGGCGGTTACGTACAACCTGGAAAATGGAAAAATAAAAGAAACATCTCTTGAAAAATCGGGTCAGTTTTTAGAGACCCTTAATAAGAATAGGAAAGTCCTGAAATTTACGATGCCCCAGGTTAAAGAAGGAAGCATAGTCGAATTTCAATACCAGGTAACTTCTGATTTTATTTCCGTTGTAGATCCCTGGTATTTTCAACGACTTACCGCTCCGACCTTGTGGAGTGAATTTAATTTTAGCGTTCCACAGTTTTTTAGTTATAATTTTCTTAGCAGAGGTTATTTAAGAATGACCTATAGTGATAAAAAGGACAGAACCGAAAACTTCAATGTTTCCTCCTCCGGGGATGCGGCCTCTACACAAAGAGCCAATTTTTCTTCCGGCGTAACAGATTACCGCTGGGTCATTAAAAATGCTCCGGAATTGAAGACAGAAAAATACACATCCTCCATCCGAAATCACATTGGCAGGTTGGAGTTTCAGTTAGCGGCTCAGAGAGACCCATTAACATTTAAAAACTACCAAACTTCCTGGGATGAGATCACCAAAAATCTTCTATTATCAGAAAACTTTGGTCAGAAATTAAATGCCAATAACAACTGGATGGCAGATGACGTAAAACCCTTACTTGCGAGTGCCGGTGATAATCTCGTAAAAGCTAAAAAGATCTTTGAATTTGTCCGCGATAATTTTAAAAGCAATGGTGATTATGGAATATACATGAGTCAAACGCTTCGGAATGTTTTTAAATCCCGGCAAGGAAGCGTACCGGAGATCAATCTTCTCCTGACGGCTATTTTACGCTACGCCGGTTTACAGGCCGACCCTGTCCTGCTTAGCACAACCACTCATGGTTATGCTTTAGAACATGCCCCAATGACAACCAGCATGAACTACCTTGTAGTACAATTGAGGGACGGGGACAATACATATTACCTGGATGGAACAGTACCTCGCCTGGGATTCAATCGACTGCCATTATTTTGTTACAATGGTCACGCCCGTGTTGTGAATCAGTACGCCAGCTCAATAACTCTTTCCGCAGATTCTTTGAGAGAAGCAAAAAGCACTGTTTTCTTTATTGCAAATGGCCAGGATGGGAAATTGGGAGGCAATGTAAAATATCATTCAGGCTATTATGAATCATTTTCCATCAGGGACGAAATAGCTGAAAAAGGAAAAGAGGCATTTTTCATAAAAAAGCAGAAAAACCATATTTCGGGTTTAACTATTTCGAATCAAACCATAGATTCATTAAGCCATTACGATCTGCCTCTTTCCATAGGTTATAAATTAGAATTAAATAATCAGGGTGAGGATATTTTATATATTAATCCTACCTTTTCAGAAGGATATAAGGTAAATCCATTTACAACTGAAGAAAGAGCTTACCTGGTGGAAATGCCCTATATCCCTGACGAAAATATAATTGCCACTATAGAAGTTCCGAAAGGGTATAAAGTAGATGAACTTCCAAAACAAATGTTGGTAAAGCTGGATGAGAAAGGAGAAAGTTTCTTTGAATACCGGATCACTCATTCTGAAAATATTATTTCCTTCAGGAGTCGAATAAAATTAAACAAAACGATGTTCCTGCCTGAGGAATACGAAAGTCTCCGGGAATTTTTTAACCTGGTAGTAAAGAAACAAAGTGAACAAATCGTCTTAAAAAAAATCTAACTAATGTTTCGCACCATCCTAGTCTCCTTCCTGCTTTTGCTGATGATAGATTCAAAAGCAACTGATGATATTTATGCAGTCAGCCATATTCCAAAAAATATGCTTGAAAATGCCCACGCAGTAAAGCGTAATGAGCATAAGGAATTTATTATAAACAATACCCGTTCTGCTGTAACAAGGCATCAATATGCAATTACCATTCTGAATGAAAATGGAAATGAGCACGCAGGATTGGCTGTATTTTATGATAAGCTCACCAAGGTGAATTCAATAAAAGGAACTCTCTATAATGCAGCAGGAATTGTTTTAAAAAAATTAAAAAGTAAGGAAATCAAAGATCTGAGCGCCGTGGATGGTAATAACCTGGCAGAAGACAGCCGGATGAAAACTCATGACTTTAATTATGAAGATTATCCCTATACGATAGAGTATGAAATAGAAACTGAAAGTATTCAAACGTTCATGTTTCCCCCCTGGAACCCGCAGCAGGGAGAAAATTTTTCTGTGCAACAGAGTGCCTATTCGATCATGTACCCACAAGACTATACCATCAGGTATAAGGCGTTCAATTATTCGGGCACACCAGAAAAATCAACCGGGAAAGGAGTGACAACAATGAAATTGCAAGCATCTTCCCTTCCGGCAATTAAGGTTCCTTTTGCCACTTCTTCCTGGGCAGATCTTGCGACGGTAGTATACTTCGCGCCCTCTGATTTTGAAATAGGCGGCTACAAAGGAGATTTAAGCACCTGGAATGGCTTTGGCCAATTCCAACAATCTCTAAATAAAGGCAGAGATATTTTGCCTGAACCAATATCTCTACAGGTTCAAAAATTAATTGCAGGTGTAACAGATGAAAAAGAAAAAATAAATATTCTCTATAATTACCTGCAACAAAACACCCGTTATTTCAGTATACAGTTGGGTCTGGGTGGCTGGCAGCCATTTGAAGCAGCATATGTGGCTAAAAACGGTTATGGCGACTGTAAGGCCTTGACGAATTATATGCAGAGTATTTTAAAATCCGCCGGCATTCCTTCCTATTATACGGTGGTTTATGCAGGCACTTCCGGTTTTGCGCAAAACCGTTTTGTAGAGGATCTGCCTTCCAATCAATTCAATCATGTAGTTCTCTGTGTGCCCGGAAATAAAGATACCACCTGGTTGGAATGTACCAGTCAACAATCGCCGGCAGGATATATGGGTAATTTTACAGGTAATCGAAAAGCATTATTGGTAAATGATAAAGGAGCAGTTGTCGTTTCAACACCACGGTATGGATTAAACGAAAATAAGCAGACACGAAAAATCCAGGCAAAGCTAGGTGTTGATGGTCATCTGGACATGAAGGTTAATACTGTTTATGAATGCATACAACAAGACGGGATCAGCGGTATGATTCAGGCCCTTTCTGATCAAAAGATAAAGGAATATTTACATAAATCGCTGTCTCTTCCAACGTATGAAATCAATGACTTTAAATACGATGTCACCAAAAGTGCTTTCCCCTCAGTAAAGGAATCGCTGGGTGTAACTGTACATAACTACGCTACTATCACCGGAAAAAGAATATTCCTTGTCCCAAATCTACTCAATCGTACAGGCGCGCAGCATACGGCAGATACCATGAGAAAAACCGATTTTGTTTTTGATTATGCTTACCAGGATTCGGATGAAATAGAATTTACCATCCCTGAGGGATATGTGATGGAAGCAGGTATGAAAGATGTTTCATTAAAAACAGCCTTTGGGAAATATGTCGTTTCTTCCAGGTTGGAAAAAAATAAAATCACCTACACCCGTTTAAGAGAACAATATTCTGGGAGATTCCCCGCAAGCATGCAGAAAGAGATCATTCAATTTTACCAGGATATTTATAAATCTGACAGAAGCAGGATTGTACTTGTAAGAAAAGATTGATCTTCAACTGTCAGGAAAATCAATTCAGTTTTGTTATCTTTTTTTAGGCCCATCTTGTACCACTGTGCCCGCCCCGATTCGTGTCTCACGAATCTCATTGCTTACGGATTTTTTGACTGTTTTTATTTTTAAACAAGATCTGATTTAAGGTTTCAAATAAACGTAAAACTATTGCAATTCATTGGCAGAAATTCGTGAGACACGAATTTAGGCGGTGCGGGGGAACAGACACGAATTTAATGTGGCAGCCCC